>NZ_JBHZGL010000029.1:0-1737 GCF_051900415.1 Frateuria sp. GZRR35 | reverse complement strand
CGCTGAACGCCCTGGACGTGCCTCCGCCGCTATAGACCGTGGACCAGGCACCGCCGTTGACGCTCTCCTGCAAGGTGTAGCTGGAGGCCTGGAAGACCGTACCCCAGCTCACCGTGTAGCTGCCCGTGCCGTTGGTACTCGGCGCACTCAGGCTCGGCGCCGAGCTGGGCGGGTTGTATACATCGCGCTGGACAGCGCTGACCCAGCCGCTGCAGGAGTATGAGTTGCAGGCACGCACGGCATACAAGTGGTTGTCACGGGCGGCGGCCCTCAAGCAACAGGGACATCTCACACCATCTCGCGGGCAACAAAGCCGAGTGCCTTCGGACCTGGCGGTGAAGTGATGACTGCTTAAGCCATTCTTCAGTAATACTGAAAATGCGTAACGTGCTCCAAATGAAGATACAGTCCATCCTGGTCTTTAAGAACTCTTGCCGAAAAATCAACGTCCGCCGTTAATACGCAAATTGCCGACCGCTTTTTTCTACAAATAGCATCGCCAGCCTTGAAGAATTCCAAGACCGTCTTATCGTGCATTTTGGATATGTAACCGAGCTGAATGATACCTCTGTTCACACATTCATTTCCGTGACCTTTTAGATCCTCAAAGTATGAATAACTGACATTATCGCTTTTATATACCACTTGCAGATTAACGACTTGGCCAACATAGTCTTTTTCGTGGTTCACGATACGGCATAGAGACGGAGTTAGATCAACAACCTCGGATTGCGTTACCACCCGCGCCGGCCCGCAAGACGACACCGCCAAGGCAGTGGCCGAGCAAATGGCAACCATTTCAAATCTGCTTGCCCACTTATAGTTAATTTTCATGATTTGAATCCCAGCCACTTAAGTCGCCCATGACCGAAGCCTCAATAGCCGAGCGCAAATCGCCCCCATTAATGAATCCACCCAATCCTTTTTCCAAAATGGCCTGCACTTTATATGCGTTGGATTCTGTTCTAAGGAATTCTTTCTTGGCAACATCACGATCTGGAGTATCGCCAGCAACTCCCCATCTTTCGGCGTCGATATCGTGCTGCGCCTCGTGACCTAAGCTACCCGCCGCCATATCTAAACCGCCACGACCAGAAATCTTGCTGACATCTACTGTAGTAGTGCCTCTTTGGTTTGTCTGCGCTACTGTCTTTCCTTTGAGCGAGCCAGGCACGTAATGTGGACCACTCTTTCCTTTCTCGCCAACGCGAGCAATGACGTTGCTGGCCGCCTTATATTCGCGCGATCCAAATTTGAGACCCTTTAGAGAATCGCGCAAATGGGAAACGTATGTATCTATTTTGCCGCAAAATTCCCTACCATTTTTTGTCGAATTATCACAGGTATACAAGCCAGTTGGATCGATATTTCGTATTGGATTATTGCTGGCGTACCAGTAACGATTGAAATGCTCCGACCCTGACGTAACCGGGTCAACGCTGAGGAACCGCCCCACCTCCGGATCGTAATACCGTTGCTGCATGTACACGAGCCCGGTATCCGGATCCTCCACATGCCCCGTATACCCCGGCCCCGCCGCCACCGGCCCCGCCTGTTGCTTCCCATAGGGCCGATAGTCGTACCGCGCAATGATGGTGCCCTGCGCATCCTCCCGCGCCAGCACCGTGCCCTGCACATCCGTCAGCACGTACGTCGTCGTTTCCGCCGCCTGCGCCTGGCCACCCAAGCTTAGGCTCAGCAGTGTCAGTACGACCGCCGCAACCCGCGCCCACGCCG
>NZ_JBHZGL010000028.1:0-1893 GCF_051900415.1 Frateuria sp. GZRR35 | reverse complement strand
CCCAGCTCACCGTGTAGCTGCCCGTCCCGTTGGTACTCGGCGCACTCAGGCTTGGCGCCGAGCTGGGCGGGTTGTACACATCGCGTTGAACGGCATTGACCCAGCCGCTGCAGGCGTACGGGTTGCACGCATGCACGGCATACGAGTGCATGGAAAGCGGCCCGTCGTAGACGCTCTCCACGTCCTTGGACGTCCCGGTCGTGCTGCCCACGACGCTGCCGGTGCTGGCATCCTTGGCTTCGTAGTACGTGGCGCCAGCGGATGCCTGCCCCCCCACCCTCTTAATTTCCGAAAGTGAACCTGGAACCGTTATCGCTGGCCGTTGGCATCGCAGGCGCGTTTTGATTTCCCGCCGTCACCGGACTCTAAGCAACCAACTTTCGCAAGGGATCGGAGAATTCAATCTCGTGCATGTCGAATAGCTCTTCGAGATCCTCCAGGCCATGCTCATGTCTAAATTTTTCTTCGCTCGCAGAAATAGGTATTAGCCACAATATTCGAGCATGGCGACCATCAGACAGATGAACGAACTCAAAATTACTTCCGTACGGATACGGCAGCGAGACCAAAAGACGATCCAAGTGTGAATTATTCGCAATGGGTCGGCCGATGTTCATCGTATGACCAACATCAAGGCGACCTGATGGCAAGGAGTGCAAATATGAAACCATAGTTAGCAATTCAACATTGCAGCAAGATTTTTCGTTCGCGATGTAACAAAATTCCGTACCGTATCCGGGCCCATCCAGAATCTTGGAGGCGCCTGCAGTCAGGTAATGAATTTGGTTATCAATAGATGCTTCTATTATTTGAAGCCTAGGCATAGTTTCTGCCGATCTTCCTTTTGCCCATCTGTAGAATTGAACATCTCTAGAGTCAGGCAAGCGATCAGCCAGATCGATAGCAAGTAGCGATGGCTGGACAGCCTCACACGGATATTTATACCCAGTCATTGATCTCGATTCCGCTCTTGCTCTTGGACATATTGTCTTTGCTGAGCACCTTCCCGCGACTGGCATTGTGCGCAGTTCGCGCCATCCAGAGATTCAGAATTATTTGAGTAGGCTTTCTTTTCAGCAGACGACATGTCTGCGCCGCCATGTTCGTAGTGAACTTCGGATAGAGGTGGCTCATGCTGAGCCTGCGGGGAAGTCCTAGTGCCAGACACCATTGTTTCTCCACACTTAGGACAAGGCCTTCCTTCTGCCGCCTGCCTCGCTGCTTTCGCCGCAGGGTTATTTGAATTGTAGCGGTAGCTCTTTCGACTATACCGTTCTGCGGCTGACCGAACACCCTTCGCAACATCTTTTGCATCGCTAATACTGACAGGCGAAACGACCTCACTTAATAGTGAAGCACCCGCGAGTAACTTTTCCCCGGTGGTCGATGTTGAACTTCGAAGCGTGTTTACGTCATCGACGATTCCACCAACGGTGGCAGCGACGTTTCCGCCTTTGATTCCCAGCTTGATCAGCTTGGTCAGAACGCTACGGCCATCCGGATCCGTAAACTTGTAGGGGTTGTCGCTGGCATACCAATAGCGATTGAACGCTCCGATTGGGTTGCTGTAGGCCGACACCGGATCGACGCTGAGGAACCGCCCCACCTCCGGATCGTAATACCGCTGTTGCATGTACACGAGCCCGGTATCCGGATCCTCCACATGCCCCGTATACCCCGGCCCCGCCGCCACCGGCCCCGTCTGCTGCTTCCCATAGGGCCGATAGTCGTACCGCGCAATGATGTTGCCCTGCGCATCTTCACGTGCCAGCACCGTGCCCTGCACATCCGTCAGCACGTACGTCGTCGTTTCCGCCGCCTGCGCCTGGCCACCCAAGCTTAGGCTCAGCAGTGTCAGTACGACCGCCGCAACCCGCGCCCACGCCGCACCTC
>NZ_JBHZGL010000027.1:0-2277 GCF_051900415.1 Frateuria sp. GZRR35 | reverse complement strand
GTGGACCAGGCACCGCCGTTGATGCTTTCCTGCAGGGTATAGCTGGAGGCCTGGAAGACCGTGCCCCAGCTCACCGTGTAGCTGCCTGTTTCATTGGTGCCAGGCGCACTCAGGCTCGGAGCCGAGCGATTTAATTACCTACGTCCCCTTTATTCAACGCATGGTTGAAACAACGCTGGGGCGGCCGGCCATCAGCCGACCACGGGGGCGGCCAAGGCGCGTCAGTACGGACGAGGATTAATTACTCCCGTGCCCTTTTATTGGTGGGCGCCGGCGGCGGGATGGCGATTGCCACAGCCGCGACCGCACCATAGGGCCCGCAGCCGGTTGTATTGCACCCAGTAAGTGAACCTGACCCCGTTAGCTTCTTTCCTGCAAGGTGTAGCTGGAAGCCTGGAAGACCGTGCCCCAGCTCACCGTATAGCTGCCCGTTCCATTGGTGCTGGGAGCACTCAGGCTCGGCGCCGAGTTGGGCGGGTTGTACACATCGCTTAGGACAGCACTGACCCAGCCGCTGCAGGCGTACGGGTTGCATGCACGCAGGGCATACGAGTGCATGGAAAGCGGCCCGTCGTAGGCGCTCTCCACCTCTCTGGACGTACCGGTCGTGTTGGCGTACACACCCGTTGGCGTCGGCGACGGGATGGCGATCGCCACGGCCGCGGCCGCACCATGGGGCCCGCAGCCGGTTATATTGCAGGCTCTGATTCGATAATCGCAGACGCTTAATTACCCCACCCCTTTAATTTTCCAGACGCTTAATTACCACCGCCCTTTTAATTGTCGCGACCGCGCCATAGGGCCCGCAACCGACCGCATTGCACCCAGTAAGTGCACCTGATCCCATTAGCTTGTCATCGCTCTGTCGCGGCCCAGCTAATAAATTAGCACCAGGCTCCCTCACCAAGCGGCACCACGCGCCTTGCGAATAATCACACTCTTGTTCTTAAGCTTTTATCTGTTGTAAAACTTTCCCAGCAGAAGCTTTCCATCTTTTGAAAATCTATAGGTAATAGGATACATCCTTTTTTGAGCGACCCCATCTCCGGTGACTGTGCTCTTTAGCGGCATGAACGTGACCCAAACTTCTCTGTTACGTAATCCAACGAGAGCACTGTATTCCTTTGCCATCGGCATGTCCCTAACGTAAAAAGAACTTGCCTCGCAAAGCGCGGAAACTTGGGCCGATGTTAGATCGCAGTCCTTTTCTCTACAGCTTGAAATGTCTTTTGTACGAGCAATCGGAACCGCCCCTCCAAAGGGAGATGGCAGGCCGCTTGAGATATTTTGGGCCGGCAAATCAGCCATCACGCAAATCGACACCAAAATCAGGCAGAAATAAGCGCCCATTTTTCGAAGTTTAGCAAAAGTATAAACATCATCGCTGCGTATCCGGTCCACGACCTTGTGGCGGCTTAGATGACTCCTTTCTTTCCTCGTCTTTCTTACGCTGCTCCTCATATATTCTCTCCTGCTCTTTTGCTGAGTTTTGTTGCAGATTTGGTAATCGATAAATCACATTTTTATACCATGCCAAAAACCCTCCTCCAGGTGTGCCAGCAAAACCCTGGAATTCGGGCTGATTACGAGCAAGGCCTTGGTATCGCAAAATATCGTTAGGAGAAAACATGTCGCTGTTAAAGTGGTCTCGGCTAGAGCTACCTGTTACAACTATGTTCCCATCTGCATCTAAGACAGAGTAATTGCCGTGAGTATGATAGCCACCAACAACGCTGGCGACGCCCGGCGGCAACCCTGGCCCGCCTGTTTCCGAAATTTGTATAGGATCTGTGGCAATAAACTGAGAACCGGACAGCACTATCCATCCTTGGTATTCGTGATTTGTTGCTATCGAGGTTTGGTTTATATACGTAAGGGCATCACGGGCAGCCTCTTCTGCTGTACTAAATTTGTCCCCCGGCTTATCGCCGAAGCTATCTACATATCGAGAAGGAGCGCCCCTAGCGTAGAGATATCGATTAAAGAAAAAAATTTCACCAGCTAAAACCGGATGGGGATCTATACTGGCAAACGTTCCAACCTCCGGATCGTAATACCGCTGCTGCATGTACACGAGCCCGGTATCCGGATCCTCCACATGCCCCGTATACCCCGGCCCCGTCGCCACCGGCCCCGCCTGCTGCTTGCCATAGGGCCGATAGTCGTACCGCGCAATGATGTTGCCCTGCGCATCTTCCCGCGCCAGCACCGTGCCCTGCACATCCGTCAGCACGTACGTCGTCGTTTCCGCCGCCTGCGCCTGGCCACCCAAGCTTA
>NZ_JBHZGL010000026.1:0-3724 GCF_051900415.1 Frateuria sp. GZRR35 | reverse complement strand
GGCGGTACCTAGCTCTTATCCCTCACCGGGCTTAGCAGGCCATTTCTTTGGTTACTTTCTTTGGGCCAGCAAAGAAAGTGACCCGAGCGCCGGTAGGCGATCGGAAGCCCGCGGCAGGCGAGCCAAGTCGAGGAAAGGCCGCGCAAGAACGACAAGCAAGGCAGCGCTCTCGCAGGCAGCCCGGCGAGCCCCGGGCCCTCACCCAAGCCCTCTTCCCGGAGGGGAGAGGGAGCCAAGTACCAGACAGCCCCGCGAACCCCGGCCCTCACCCCAACCCTCTCCCCGGAGGGGAGAGGGAGATAGCTGAAGGTCAACGCACGCCCTTGCACATCGGCGCGCCCGAACGCACGAACAGCTGGCGCACCGCCGGGTCCCAACTCAACGACAGCCCACCCGGAAGCCCCACCGTGGCATTGGCGTCCGCGCTCTGCTCGAACGGACCGGCCGTTGCGCTGGCGCCGTCGGCATAGGCGACCGTGGCCCAGATCCGGTAGGCAACCGGATCTCCGCAGGCGGAAGTATCGATAGCCTGCGCCACGGTCGCACCGTAACCACCGAGCGGCGGCAAAGTGCCCTTGCCCAGCGCCACCGTGCGCGAGGCGGCCCGGCCGCACACCGCCTCCAGTGCATAGCTCACGGTGAATGTCGGCGCCGGCACCACTTGCACCGCAACAGTCGCCTCCGGTTGCGCGCTGCAGCCGACCAGGAAGGCCTTGTGCTGCGGCCGCGCGTGCAGCACATAACTGCCCGGCACAAGCGAGACGGTTGCTGGCCACTCGAACTCGATGCGCGTGGGCAGCACCCCCGTGATGCGAGGCTGCACGGACAGCGGCGTGCCGTTGGCATCGGTGGCGGTCAGCTGCGGGTCCGGGCACTGCGGATCGTGGAGTTCGCTGCCCACCAACGCCAGCGCGACCGGCTTGTCCGCCATGCGCAGCGCAAACACTGCCGTATGGTCTGCGCTTTCGACCCGGTCGATGGTCGCCTGCATCGGCTTGCCCTCGGCCGGCGCCTGCGCGAGTTGGCGAACCGAGAGCGCAAGCGCCTGCGCCATGGCGGCGAGCTCGCCCTCGCGACAGCCCCCGGCATTGTCGGCAAAGTCCGCGGCCAGTTGCGCGGCGGCGTGCGCGCGCAGGACTTGGCCGCGCGCGCGGTCGTCCAGCGCGGTCAGCGGCTGTGCGAGCTGTTTACCCAGCGCGCCACGCAGGTTTTGCGCGAGCGCCTGCAGCTGTTCCGTCATCGCCGCGGCATCCGGCTGGCCGGCCAGGCGTTGCCGTGCGGCGTCGAGCTGGTCGGCTACGCCCCCGGCCGTCAACCGCGGCGGAAGCTGCGCCCACGCCGGCGCGGCCAGGGCGAAGAGCAGCCCGAGCCCAGCCGCCTGGCGCAGGCGGAGCGGCTTACTCATCGCATTCCTCCATTTCCGGATCGCAGGCCTGCTGGTCGGTGGGCAACAGGATGCCGGAGGGCACGATGCCAAACGAGCGGTAGTTGGCGGTGATGACGCCGGAGTCGATGTAGGCATCGCCATGGTTGCCGTTCTGTGCGCGGCTGGTCAGGACCGAGGTCGGCACGTTGACACTGGGTCCGCCGATCACCGGCAACGGGTTCCCGCGCGCATCCACTGCATAGAAATACGCCGGTGGCAGGCCAATGCCGGACACCACCTGGTTGGATACGCCGGTGACATAGATCGGCGCGTTGCTGGTGCCGATGCGCCCGGTCGACGACCATGTGCCGCTGCCGTTGTACAGCCAGTTGGTGCCCTGTTGGAGCAGGTCGCCATCGTGTACGCCGAGATACAGCTCGGCCGTACCCGCATTCACCGTGTATGCGCTACCACCCACCGAGGCCAGCGTCAGTGTCTGCCCATTGGTGAAGCTGAAACCGGCTGGGGAGGAGAAGCCGCCGAGCGTGCCCACGCGGTTGTCCATGAACTGCAGGGACGTGCCCAACCTGGTCGGGCCACCCGCGCTGCCGGTAAGCGTGGCAGCGAAGATGCTGCCGGCCGCACCGCCGTCGATGGCACCCGCGGACTTCAGCGTAACAAGGTCTGCGGACAATGCGCCGGCGATCGTCATATCACCACTGGTCGTTTGCAGCGCGATGCCGCTGCCACCATCGACGCTGCCGGCAACGGCGAGCGACTGCCCGTTGAGCAGGTAGAAGCCGTTTGCCGTGAAGTCGTCCAGCGTGCCGATCATGTTTGCCGGGTCCAGCGTGGTGCTGCCAACCGACTGGCCGGTGAGAACGCCCGCGGTAACCGCGCCTTTGGCACCCTCGCTGATTGCGCCGCCGGAACGCAGCGTGGTCATGCCGGTGCCGCTATTCACGCCGGCGTTGATCGCCAGGTCACTACGGCCATCGAGCGCGACAGCGCTACCGGCAACATTGCCGTTGATCGTCAAGGCGCCCGCCGTGGTGGCAAGGCTGGTCGCGCCGCTGCCGCTGTTCACCGCGCCTGTCACCGTCAATGCCTGCGCATTCGTCACGCTGATGCCGTTCGCGCTGAAACCGCCCAGGTTGCCGATCTGGTTGGCCCCGCCCAGCACGGCTGCGCCTGACGCATTGCCCAGCAGCGTGCCGGCGGTAACGACGCCGCTGCTGCCTTCGCTGATCGCGTCGCGCGAGGTCAGCGTGGTCGTGCCGCTGCCGCTGTTCACGCGGCCATCGATCGCCAGGCTGCTGCCACTATCGAGGTTCACCGAGCCGCCAGCGATGCTGCCGCCTACGGTCAGTGTGCCCGTGGTGGTGGCCAGACGGGTCGCGCCGCTGCCGCCGTTGACCGTGCCGGCCACCGTCAACGCCTGCGCGTTCTCCAGACTGAAACCCTTCGAGCTGAAGTCGCCCAGGCTCACGATCGCGTTGGTTCCGTCGAGCGCTACCGCACCATCGGCGCTGCCGTTCAGCGTGCCCGCGGTGATGAGGCCGCTCGCGCCTTCTTCGATCGTCCCGCCGGAGTTCAGGCTCGTGCTGCCGGCGCCGCTATCGACATGGCCGTTGATGCCCAGGCCGGCCTGTCCGGTCAGCACAACCGAGGCACCGGCGACGTTGGCGTGCACCGTAAGTGCGCCAGCGGTGGTGGTGATGCCGGTGGTGCCATTGCCACCGTTCACCGTGCCGGCCACCGCCAGCGCCTGTGCATTGGTCAGGATGAAGCCGTTGGCGCCGAAGCTTTCCAGCGCGCCGATCCGGTTCGCTCCATCGAGCGTGGTGGCGCCCGCGGAGGTGCCTGTCAGCTTGCCGGCGGTGATTTCGCCGCTGCTGCCTTCGTCAATGGCGCCCGCGGAGGTGAGCGTGGTGGTGCCGCTACCGCTGTTCACCCCCGCGTTGAGGGTGAGATCGCCTGCGCTGTGCAGGTTCACGGTACCTCCGTTGACGCCTCCGTTCACCGTGAGCTTGCCGTCCGTGGTGATCAGCATGACGCCGGATGCGCCCCCATTCACCGCGCCGGCCACCGTCAGCGCCCGCGCGTTCGTCAGGCTGAAGCCGTTCGCGCTGAAGTTGCCCAGCGCGCCGACCTGGTTCGCGCCGGTGAGCATGGCCGCGCCGGTCGCGCTGCCGCTGAGCGTCGCTGCCGTCAGTACGCCATGGGTGCCTTCGGTGATCGCTCCGCTCGCGGTGAGCGTCGTCGTCCCTGCGCCGCTGTTCACCGCCCCGTTCAACGCCAGGGCCCCGCCACTCAGGCTCAGTGCCTGGCCGTTGCTCGCCACGCTGCCATTCACCG
>NZ_JBHZGL010000025.1:0-4071 GCF_051900415.1 Frateuria sp. GZRR35 | reverse complement strand
GTCTCTCTCTATCGGGCCGAAGACCCGACCGGTTCCAACTGGGGCCTGTGGACGATCCTGTGGCTGGCGATCCTGGGGCATCTTCTGTTCTGGCTCTGGATCACCACGAAGACGCGCTCTCGGTGAAAAGTCGCGGCAAGGAGGTCAAGAAGCAGGCTCCAGAGTGCTGTCAAAGTCGACTCTGATATCTGTTCTCGGCCTGCGTCCAAGGACGCAATTGAGCGCCAAGGGGCGCGATGAAGGCCCGCGCCGCTAATGGAGGGCGAGTGTGCGCAAGGATCGGAATTCATGGTTGTTTGTGCTGGCGGGCTCAACGAACGAGGTCGGAGCCCCGTTCCTTGGCTCGGCAGAATGACCTCTCCTCGTCAGTGAGCAACAAAGGTGCCAGGGACAATTAACACCGGAAACAGTGGTCAGAGTGCACTTTTAAAGTCGACTCTGACCCCTAATTTTGCTTGGAAGCACGAAAACCAGGGGCAATATGTATCGAGTCATTTTCATCGCGCTATCGGGGTCAGGTTCACTTTCCCTTCCTGCTCGGCAATAAAGGGGGGGGCTGCATCTGTCGGCCCGACACGTGTTGGTTGGCTAGTTGGTTGTTCTGCTCATCGCCTGGGAGAGCCTGGCGATTCCTTTCGTTTAAGCATGGGGATCATGATGCGTCCGAGTATTTTGCTGGCAGCGGGACTGCTGGCGTCCACTGGTGTGGCCTCTGCCGACGATGGTCCGGTGACCATGCGAGGTCTCGGTATCGCTTCGTGTAACCAATACCTTGCGGTTCGCAAGGAAGAAGGCATTACCCCGAACAAGGTCGTGTACAACCAATGGGCGCAGGGCTTCATGACAGGGCTGAATGTCGCGCTCTACATGAACTTCAAGAAATATGCAGACCTTCCTGACACCGACTCGATGAATCAGCGCCTGAGTGCTTATTGTTCTGCCCATCCGCTCAAACCATTTCATGAGGCGGTATCAGACTTGATGGTCGAGAAAAGCGCGTCGTTTGAGAACTCGGCGGCCAAATAGGGAGCGAAACCCCCGGGAGACAGGGGTCAGAGTCCACTTTCATAAATTGGTTTCTGGCCGCGCTGCGCCGGAACCGCTGCGCGGTTGGAACAGAACAAAGGTGCCAGGGGCAATTTTGCTCAAAGCCACTCCGAATAAAGGGCGGAGGGAATTAAGCCGGGCCCAAAAAAAGGAGTCGATCCGCTGCACGAACGTAGCTGGTGCGGATCGATAGATAACGGGGTCAGAGCCCCTTATTGATACCGTCGCAGCAACCTCAGGTCATGGCATGAGCAACCCCACATCCCCTGCTGCCGTTTCTTTCCGCAGCGCTCTGCCGAGTGACGCCCACACGCTGCCGCCGATGGCGCGGCGGATCTTCGTCGAGACGTTCGAGGCACTAACGGGGCCAGGTTCACTTTCCTAGGACAGGGGCGTATGGGTAACGAGCATTTCAGCGATCCCACGTGGGTGCGCCGGCACACGAACGTCGCCGACTTGCTGGACGATGGCACGGAAAACGGAAGCGACCTGGGCGCGCCCGTGGGCAGTGGCGAACGAAAAAAGGTGTCAAAGACAATTAGCAGCCACGGAAAAAAGAGGCGTGGCTAGTTAAGTTGGCCGTCCTCCGGGTTTACGAGCCAGGTGGAATAAAGGGGCGCGGTCGAAAAAAGGTGTCAGGGACAAGACCGAAGGGGTCGGGTTCGTTTTCCGCGCTCTCACTTAAGGGGTGCAGCCTCTCAGCGGGGAAAATGGGGTCAAGTTCATTTTCTAGGCCTCGTAAATGAACCTGACCCCCATCTTTGGTAACGGCTAAGGTCGCGAGAAATTTCCAGGGTGAGACGATAGTGACGCCCCGCGCCTATAGTTTCGAGCGAGATAGAGCGATGGATGATTGACGTCCTGACGGCCGGCGGGGTGCAGATCCAATCAACGAGTCTCCTTAAGCTGACTTTGAACCTTAATGATAAAGAGGGAGAGGGCGGGCTCCCTCGAGTCACTGCAAGTCAGAATTGACATCGCCGCCGCTTGAGTGTAGACCCCAATCGTTCGTGGAGCGCAACCGTAGGATCTGGTTCTCTGCAATCAGTCCCTGAACGTTCGGAGGAGCGGCGATGAGGAAATTGTGCGCTGTATTTTCGGTATCGGGGTTATTATTCGTAACTGGGGGCTGCACCAACGCGATCTTTCACCAGCGCAACTTGGATGCTGGCCAGACGCAGATTTTCACCGTCGACGCAAAGCAGCGGTCCGTGCTGAGCACGTTAGTCCCCGTAGCGCCGCAACACACTAACCCGAGATCCGATTTGTCCCAGCAGACGGAAGCTCGGCGCCGTTTTTGCGCCGAACCTAGCCCAGATGTGTTCTCCGTTGTCGCGCAATCGCTGAGTGCCGGTGGCACCCTCAGCAAGGGGGCTGATCCGGCTACGCTGCAAGCTGCCCTGAATGCGGCATTCAGTTCTTCTGAGCAAGGCTCAACTATTCCGCGCACACAGACCGTCAATATGTTGCGTGAGCTTATGTATCGTACTTGCGAGCGATATCTGAGCGGCGGCTACGATGCAGCCGAGCTATCCGTCCAAGCTGTTCGGGACCAACGCCTGATGGTCTCAATACTAGCGATCGAACAGTTAACCGGAGCTGTTGCACCGAAGCCAGTCGTGATCGCCGCAACAGGAATGGGCGCTACTGGCGCATCAGGTGAGGCAGTTGTACGTCTTGACGACGCACGAAAAGCTCGAGACAAGGCAGCCGCCAATGCAAAGATCGCCGCTGCCGATTATGAGAACGTCAACGGCGAAAGTAAGGTCTGCGATGCTATTAAAGACAAGCCCGCAACTGAACTGACTGACGACCAGAAGACCAAGGTGGAACAGTGCGCTGCTAGAAGAGAGGCGCAGACCAAGGCCCTGGCTGATCAGACCTCAACGGCGGCGGCCTACGAAGAGCTAAGTTCGTTGGCGCGGTCGGGCGGGGTGACTGTGGCGACTAGCACTTCGGCAACCGCCCCAGGTGGAATCGACCGAGCTGACGTGAACAATGTAAGTGATGTCGGCAAAAGGGTTCAGGAAATTGTGGCGGCCAATTTTAATGATGGCACTGAGGTGATGTTGTTTTGCCTGCGAATGCTGAACAACGAGGCGGCAAAAGGCGCAAGTCCCCCACAGCAGGCTGATCTAAAGAAAGTGTGCGTTGACTATCTTGGCGAAAGTGTTCGGGCGCAACAATTGCGTCAGGCCGAGGGGGTTGCGCGTTCCGCGAGGATAGAACACGAGGGCACTGCCGCCAATTTCGAGAAGTTTTGGACACCTGCGCGGCAATCGTTGTTCGCGGACGCGGCTAAGCGCGCGACCTTCGCCGCCGATCTTCGGCCTATGCTTGCTCCCAGCGAATCAACTATCGCGGACTGCTTTGCCGCCGCAACCACGAAGGCGCAAGTCGAGACCTGCTTCGTGGCTCTAAGCCCTGCAGTGCAGCGGGAACTCACAAGATAATGGAGATCGCTTATATGGCGAAGATCTTTCGAGTGGTAGTGGCGGATTCCGAGTACGGTGTGTTACGAACTGCGCAAGATCGCGGCTGGACGGTCGTTAAACCGATACGTGAATTCACTGAGATCGACACTTTGGACGATATGTCCCTAGGGAATCCTGGCCGTCTGTTCGTAAAAACGGGTGGATTTGTTGCACTTGCTTACAAGGAGGCGACCTGACAACGGAATAAAAGGGGACAAAAAAGGGGGCAGGTTCATTTAATGGTCCGCACAAATCAACCTGACCCCTTATCTGTGGAACTGGAGGCCGAACCTGTTGGTGTGGTCCTTCGCTTCTACAACGTCACGCACCTCGTGCCGTGGGAGAATAACGGGGTCAGGTTCACTTTCTAGGCCTCGAAAATGAACCTGCCCCTCTTTCTTGCTGCCCCTCTTTCTTGCTCGGTGTTTGAGGTTGAAGCTCTGGACGTAACACTGGCCGAGGCGGCGCATGGCCATTGAAACGCCCCGGGCCGATGGGCCATCAACAAGAAGATGGACGTGGTTGTCCATGAGCACAAAGGCATGCAAGG
>NZ_JBHZGL010000024.1:2500-5371 GCF_051900415.1 Frateuria sp. GZRR35 | reverse complement strand
ATCGGTGAGGGTTTTTGGATAAAGCCCCTGGCGGTGACCTACTCTTGCATGGACAAGCCACACTACCATCGGCGCGGCTGCGTTTCACTTCCGAGTTCGGGATGGGATCGGGTGGGACCACAGCGCTATGGCCGCCAGGGAAGGGGTTGAAGCAGCGCTATAAAGCGCCAGCTTCAAAAGGGGTAAACGAGTGACAAGCGAATTGGTGAATCGAGATGTTTCGCTAAGGGTTGCGAAGCGTCTTGGGGTTATATGGTCAAGCCGCACGGCGCATTAGTACGCGTAAGCTCAATGCATTGCTGCACTTCCACATCGCGCCTATCAACCACCTGGTCTTGATGGTGCCTTAAGGAGAGTCAAGCTCTCGGGAGATCTCATCTTGGGGCGTGCTTCCCGCTTAGATGCTTTCAGCGGTTATCACTTCCGTTCATAGCTACCGGGCAATGCCTCTGGCGAGACAACCCGAACACCAGCGGAACGTCCACTCCGGTCCTCTCGTACTAGGAGCAGCCCCCCTCAAATCTCCAACGCCCACGACAGATAGGGACCGAACTGTCTCACGACGTTCTGAACCCAGCTCGCGTACCACTTTAAATGGCGAACAGCCATACCCTTGGGACCGGCTACAGCCCCAGGATGTGATGAGCCGACATCGAGGTGCCAAACACCGCCGTCGATATGAACTCTTGGGCGGTATCAGCCTGTTATCCCCGGAGTACCTTTTATCCGTTGAGCGATGGCCCTTCCATACAGAACCACCGGATCACTAAGACCTACTTTCGTACCTGCTTGATCCGTCGATCTTGCAGTCAAGCACGCTTATGCCTTTGCACACAGTGCGCGATGTCCGACCGCGCTGAGCGTACCTTCGTGCTCCTCCGTTACGCTTTGGGAGGAGACCGCCCCAGTCAAACTACCCACCATACACGGTCCCTGACCCGGATTACGGGCCTAGGTTAGAACGTCAAGCACTTCAGGGTGGTATTTCAAGGATGGCTCCACGCAAACTGGCGTCTGCGCTTCAAAGCCTCCCACCTATCCTACACAGAAGAACTCAACGTTCAGTGTAAAGCTATAGTAAAGGTTCACGGGGTCTTTCCGTCTTGCCGCGGGAACGCTGCATCTTCACAGCGATTTCAATTTCACTGAGTCTCGGGTGGAGACAGCGCCGCTGTCGTTACGCCATTCGTGCAGGTCGGAACTTACCCGACAAGGAATTTCGCTACCTTAGGACCGTTATAGTTACGGCCGCCGTTTACTGGGGCTTCGATCAAGAGCTTCGCCTTGCGGCTGACCCCATCAATTAACCTTCCAGCACCGGGCAGGCGTCACACCCTATACGTCCACTTTCGTGTTTGCAGAGTGCTGTGTTTTTGATAAACAGTCGCAGCGGCCAGGTTACTGCGACCCATCAGAGCTCAGCTACGCATGTAGCCACCCCGATGGGCGCACCTTCTCCCGAAGTTACGGTGCCATTTTGCCTAGTTCCTTCACCCGAGTTCTCTCAAGCGCCTTGGGATTCTCACCCTGCCTACCAGTGTCGGTTTACGGTACGGTTTTTCTTAAGCTGAAGCTTAGTGGCTTTTCCTGGAAGCGTGGTCTCAGTCACTTCGCCCAATAGGGCTCGTCTCGGTGCTCGGCATAAAGCATCCCGGATTTGCCTAAGATGCATGCCTACCGCCTTTCCCCGGGACAACCAACGCCCGGTAGACCTAACCTTCTCCGTCCCCACATCGCACTTAAGAAAAGTGCTGGAATATTAACCAGCTTCCCATCGACTACGCATTTCTGCCTCGCCTTAGGGGCCGACTCACCCTGCGCCGATGAACGTTGCGCGAGGAAACCTTGGGCTTTCGGCGTGCGGGCTTTTCACCCGCATTATCGTTACTCATGTCAGCATTCGCACTTCCGATACCTCCAGCAGACCTCTCGATCCACCTTCACAGGCTTACGGAACGCTCCTCTACCGCGCACATTGCTGTGCACCCCGAGCTTCGGTGTCTAGCTTAGCCCCGTTAAATCTTCCGCGCAGACCGACTCGACCAGTGAGCTATTACGCTTTCTTTAAAGGGTGGCTGCTTCTAAGCCAACCTCCTGGCTGTCTATGCCTTTCCACATCGTTTTCCACTTAGCTAGAACTTGGGGACCTTAGCTGCGGGTCTGGGTTGTTTCCCTTTTCACGACGGACGTTAGCACCCGCCGTGTGTCTCCCGGATAGTCTGTCCTGGTATTCGGAGTTTGCCATGGTTTGCTAAGTCGCGATGACCCGCTAGCCATAACAGTGCTCTACCCCCAGGAAGATTCGTCCGAGGCGCTACCTAAATAGCTTTCGAGGAGAACCAGCTATCTCCGAGTTTGTTTAGCCTTTCACTCCTATCCTCAGCTCATCCCCATCTATTGCAACAGATGTGGGTTCGGTCCTCCAGTGCGTGTTACCGCACCTTCAACCTGGCCAAGGATAGATCACTCGGTTTCGGGTCTACTGCCAGAGACTATGCGCCCTATTCAGACTCGGTTTCCCTTCGCCTCCCCTAGACGGTTAAGCTTGCCACTGACAGTAAGTCGCTGACCCATTATACAAAAGGTACGCAGTCACCCACGAAGGGCTTCCACTGCTTGTACGTATACGGTTTCAGGGTCTATTTCACTCCCCTCTCCGGGGTTCTTTTCGCCTTTCCCTCACGGTACTAGTTCGCTATCGGTCAGTCAGGAGTATTTAGCCTTGGAGGATGGTCCCCCCATGTTCAGACAGGGTTTCTCGTGCCCCGCCCTACTCAATTTCACGCACGGTGCCCTTTCGCCTACCGGGCTATCACCGTCTATGGCAGACCTTTCCAGGTCCTTCAGCTAAAACACTGTGCGCTTTTGGGC
>NZ_JBHZGL010000023.1:0-6024 GCF_051900415.1 Frateuria sp. GZRR35 | reverse complement strand
CGTTCCGCAGCCTGCTGCGGGTGGATGCGCAGTCGCCGCAGCGGTTGTCGGTGCGGCAGGTGGCGCTGGGCGGCGAGGCGCTGGACCCGGCCAGTCTGCGGCCATGGTTCGCGCGCTATGGCGACCAATCGTGTGTGGTGAACATGTATGGGCCCACCGAAGGTGCGGTCGTGGCGACCTGCCATCGCATCGTGGAAGCCCAACTCGCGCAGGACCGCGGCAGCGTGATCGGTCGGCCGCTGGCGGACCTGTCCGCCAAGGTGGTCGACGCCCATGGCTGCGATGCTCCTCTGGGCATACCGGGCGAGCTGTGGGTCGGTGGTCCGTCGCTGGCGCGCGGCTATCTCGCCCGCCCGCGGCTCACTGCCGAGCGGTTCGTGGCGGATGACAGCGGCACCCGTTGGTACCGCACTGGCGACCTGGTGCGACGGCTGCACGACGGCACGATCGAGTATCTGGGCCGCATCGACGATCAGGTGAAGATCCGCGGCTTCCGCATCGAACTGGGCGAGATCGAATCGGCGCTGTGCGAACTGGCGGGGGTGCGCGAAGCCAGCGTGCAGGCTGTCTCGATCGCGGGCGATCCGCGGCTGGTGGCATACGTGGCGGCCGAGCCGTCCACGGACGAAACCGCGTTGCGAAACGGCCTGCGCAGCCGTCTGCCCGAGTACATGGTGCCGGCGCATTTCGTGCGGCTGGATGCCCTGCCGATGACAACCAACGGCAAGCTCGACCGCCGCGCGCTGCCGCCGGTGGATCCGGCGGAAGGGCAGGGCTCGCAGTACGTGGAACCGTCCACCGCGGTGGAGCGGGCGCTCGCCGGCATCTGGGCACAGGTGCTCGCGCGCGAGGCACCGATCGGCGTGCACGACAGCTTCTTCGATCTGGGCGGGCACTCGCTGATGGCCACCCAGCTCATCACCCGTGTCGGCAGCCAGTGGGACATCGAGCTGCCGGTTCGACGCATGTTCGAGATGCCGACCATCCATGAAATGGCCGCCTATATCGAGACCGTCCTTTCGCTGGACGCCAGCGGGCCGGCCGACACCTTGACGCAAGATCACGAGGAAATCGAAGTATGAGCACCCTGGCGCTTATCGCCGGCCTGCGGGCCCGACAGGTCAAGCTGCACCTGGAAAATGGAAAGCTGAAGGTTAGTGCGCCCAAGGGTGCGCTGACGCCCGAACTGGTTGAGCAGATCCGCTCGGAGCGCGACGCGATCACCGCTCTGCTGATGGAGGCGCGTGGCGGCAACCGCCCCCCGATTCCGCGCCGGGAAGTAATTTCGCCGACGCCAGCATCGTTCGCGCAACAACGCCTGTGGTTCATCGACCAGCTTGACGGCGCGACGGCAACCTACAACATGCCCGCCGCGTTGCGCCTCAGCGGCTCGCTCGACCTGGCCGCGCTGCGCGCGAGCATCCAGTCCATCGTCGACCGCCACGAAACACTGCGCACCACATTCAGCTCTGCCGATGGCGAGCCGCTGCAGGTGATCGCGCCGCAGCTGGCGATCGACATACCGTTGGTGGAATGCAGGGAGTCCGACGTGATGGATCGGGTCGTGGCGTTTGCCGGCGAGCCCTTCGATCTGGCCAGGGGCCCGCTGCTGCGGGCGCAGGTCCTGCGCCTCGGGCCGCAGGAACACATCCTGCTGACCAACATGCACCACATCATTTCCGACGGCTGGTCAGTGGGCGTGCTGGTGGGCGAATTCGTAGCCCAGTACGAGGCGCGCGTTCGCGGGGTCGAGCCGATGCTTCCGCCGTTGCCGATCCAGTACGCGGATTTTGCGCTGTGGCAACGCAAGACGCTTCAGGGTGAAGTTTTACAACGCCAGCAGGAATACTGGCGCGACCAACTGGCGGACCTGCCCCCGTTGCTCACGTTGCCGACCGACCGGCCGCGGCCGCCAGTGCAGGGTTTCGCCGGCGCCAGCCATGCCTTCGTGCTGCCGGCAACCCTGTGCCGTTCGCTGAAGGAACTCAGCCAGGCGCATGGCGCCACCCTGTTCATGGCCCTGCTGGCGGCGTTCAAGGTGCTACTCGCGCGCTATTCCGGCCAATCGGATATCGCCGTGGGAACGCCCATCGCCAACCGCACGCGGCCGGAGCTGGAGGGCCTGATCGGCTTTTTCGTCAACACGCTGGTAATGCGTAGCCAAGTACAGCCAAGCCAGAGTTTCGAGCAGTTGCTGCAGGATGTACGCACTACGGCGCTGGCGGCCTACGAGCATCAGGATCTGCCATTCGAGCAACTGGTGGAGTTCGTCAATCCGCAGCGAAGCATGAGCCACTCGCCGCTGTTCCAGGTGATGTTTTCGTTGCAGAACACGCCCAACCCCGGCGGCGAGCTTCCTGGCCTGACGCTGTCGCCGCTGGAAAGCGAGGCGACCGTGGCGAAGTTCGATTTGCAACTGGACATGGAGGAGAGGGACGGACGCCTGGAAGGCCGTCTGTATTACCGCACCGACCTGTTCGACACCGCCACCATCAAGCGCATGGCGGGCCATTACAGCGAGTTGCTGCGCGCGATAGCGGTATCCCCCAGCGTGCCGGTGGCGGCGCTTTCGATGGTGCCCGCAGGCGAGCGGGCCGAACTCCTGCGCAGCCTGGACGAAGTGGCTCCGGCATTCGTGGCCGACCGTTGCCTGCATGAGATATTCAGCCAACGCGCGGCCGAGCGCCCGGACGCCGTGGCGGTGCGTTTCGAAGATCGCAGCCTGAGCTATGCGGAGCTGGAGCAGCGGACCAACCGCTTGGCTCATTACCTGCAAACGCAGGGCGTGGGTCCCGATGCCATCGTGGGCCTGTGCCTGGAACGATCGGAGGCCATGATCGTCGGCCTGCTGGCCGTGCTGAAGGCGGGCGGTGCCTACCTGCCGATTGATCCGGCCTGTCCGCGCGATCGGTTCGAATACATTCTCACCGACGCTGCGCCCGCGATCGTGTTGACCCAGCAGAGCGTGCGCGATCGCATTCCAGCCGGCGCATTCGAGTTGCTGACACTGGATCAGGACAATCCGCCGTGGGCCACGCTACCGGCGGACGTTCCGCAGGTCTCCTCGCGCCCGGACCAGCTTGCCTACGTCATCTACACCTCCGGTTCCACCGGCCGCCCCAAGGGTGTGCTGGTCGAGCATCGCCAGGTGGCGCGGCTGTTCAGTGCCACCGATGCCTGGTTCGGTTTCAGCGCAGACGATGTGTGGACGCTGTTCCACTCCTACGCGTTCGACTTTTCCGTATGGGAGTTGTGGGGCGCGCTGCTGTATGGCGGTTGCCTGGTGGTGGTCCCTTACTGGATCAGCCGCTCCCCGGAGGACTTTCACGCACTGTTGTGCGACGAAAAGGTCACCGTGCTGAACCAGACGCCCTCGGCGTTCCGCGCCCTGATGCGGGCGGATGCCTCCTCGTCCCGCGCCAACCACCTGCGCTACATCGTGTTCGGTGGCGAAGCGCTGGACCTGGCCAGCCTGCGCCCCTGGTTCGAGCGCCACGGCGATCAGGCGCCGCGCCTGATCAACATGTACGGCATCACCGAGACCACCGTGCACGTCACCTATCGCCCGATCACGTCGGCCGACGTCCAGGCCAATCGCGGGTCGGTGATCGGCGAGCCGATGCCGGACCTGCGGATCCACCTGCTGGACAGCCACGGGCAGCTCGCACCGGTCGGCGTGCCGGGCGAGATGTACGTCGGCGGCGCGGGCGTCGCGCGCGGCTATTTGAACCAACCCGAGCTTACCGCGCAGCGTTTCGTCGAAGAGGGCGGGGCGCTCTTGGGCGTCGATGCCCGACTGCGGCTGTATCGCACCGGCGACCTTGCCCGGCGCCTGCCCGATGGTGATCTGGAATACCTGGGACGGATCGATGCGCAGGTGAAGATCCGCGGCTTCCGCATCGAACTCGGCGAGATCGAGTCGACGCTCACCGATCTGCCGGGTGTCAAGGAATCGGTAGTGATCACCGTGGAAGATGCCGATGGTGACAAGCGCCTGGCCGCTTACCTCGTGGGGCAGAACATCGACCTCGACAACATCCGCAAACAACTGGGCGAGCGCCTGCCCGAGTACATGGTGCCCTCGTACTTCATGCAGCTTGACGCCATGCCGCTGACCATCAACGGCAAACTGGATCGCCGTGCGTTGCCGGCGGTGGATCTGGCCGGCCAGAGCCGTGTGCCGTACGCGCCGCCGGAGACCGACATCCAGCTCAGGCTGGTCGAGATCTGGAACGAAGTGCTCAGGCGTGAAGTGCCCATCGGCATCCACGACGGCTTCTTCGAGATCGGCGGTCATTCGCTGTTGGCCACCCAGCTAGTCACACGCGTGCGCCAGCAATGGGGCATCGAACTGCCGCTGCGGCGCATGTTCGAGACGCCCACGATCCATGAGATGGCCACCTACATCGAGATGACGCTCGGCTTGCTCGCCGACAGCCAGATGGATCCAGTCGACCAGGAAGACCACGAGGAAATCGAAGTATGAGTGTGGTCGCCCTCGTCGCTGGCTTGCGGGAGCGGGGTGTCAGGCTTCATCTGGACCAGGGTCGGCTCAAGGTCGGCGCGCCAAAAGGCGTGCTGACCGACGAGTTGCTGGTGCAGATCCGTGGCCATCGCGATGCGATCACCGCGTTGCTTCAGGAGGCCCGTGACAGTGATCGGGCGACGATTCCGGCGCGGCAGGTCCGCTCGCCGTGCGTGCTTTCCCATGCGCAGCGACGATTGTGGTTCATCGATCAGCTCGAAGGCGCCAATGCGGTCTACAGCATTCCGGCCGCATTGCGCCTGCGCGGGCCACTGGACGTGGCGGCGCTGCATGCGGCCATCCAGGACATCGTCGATCGCCACGAGACGTTGCGTACGACGTTTCGGGCCGTGTCCGGCGAGCCGATGCAGGTAATCGCCGAATGGCAACCCATCGACTTGGCGATAGACGACGCACTGGAGGCCGAGCTCGCCGAGCGGCTGGCGGCGTTCGCGAGCGAGCCGTTCGACCTCGCCGTCGGGCCCCTGCTGAGGGTACGGCTGTTGCGTTTGGCGGCGGATGAGCACGTGTTGCTGACCAACATGCACCACATCATTTCTGACGGCTGGTCCATCAACGTGATGACGGCCGAGCTTGCCCATTTCTATCGCGCACGGGTTCGGAAAGAGCGCGGTTCACTACCACCGTTGCCGATCCAGTACGGTGACTTCGCACAGTGGCAGCAAGAGCACCCATCGTTGCCACGCCAGCTCGCGTACTGGCGCGAGCAACTCGCCGACCTGCCGCCATTGCTGGCCTTGCCGACCGATCGTCCACGCCCGCCGGTGCAGGGCGCCGATGGCGCAAGCCACGACTTCCTGCTGCCGACACGCCTGGCCGAGGCGTTGCGCAATCTGGGCCAGTCGCGCGGCGCCACGTTGTTCATGACGCTGCTGGCGGCATTCAAGGTGGTGCTGGCGCGCTATGCCAGCCAGGAAGACATCGCGATCGGCACGCCGATCGCCAACCGCACGCGGCCGGAGCTGGAGGGGCTGATCGGCTTCTTCGTCAACACGCTGGTGCTGCGCAGCCAGGTGGCGCCGGAACAAAGTTTCGAGCAGTTGCTCGATGCGGTGCGTTCGACCGCGCTGGCCGCGTACGAGCACCAGGATCTGCCATTCGAGCAGCTCGTGGAGGCAATCAATCCAGCGCGCAGCCCGAGCCAGACACCACTTTTCCAGGTGATGTTTGCGCTGCAGAACGAGCTGCCCGGCGAAGCCGAATCGCTAGCGGGTTTGGAGTTGAGCCTGGTCGGCGACGTGTCGTCATTCGCCAAGTTCGACCTGCAGTTGCATCTGCAGGAAGCGTCCGCCGGCATCGGCGGTCGCCTGGTGTACCGCACCGATCTGTTCGACGCGGCCACCATTGCGCGGCTGGCGGGACATTACCTGACCCTGCTCGAAGCCGTAGTCGCAGCGCCGCAGGCCCGCCTGTCGGCGCTGGAGATGGTGCCGCCGGAGGAGCGCGCACGTCTGCGCGAGCCTTACGGCGAACGCACC
>NZ_JBHZGL010000022.1:0-15021 GCF_051900415.1 Frateuria sp. GZRR35 | reverse complement strand
GAGGTGCGGCGTGGGCGCGGGTTGCGGCGGTCGTACTGACACTGCTGAGCCTAAGCTTGGGTGGCCAGGCGCAGGCGGCGGAAACGACGACGTACGTGCTGACGGATGTGCAGGGCACGGTGCTGGCGCGGGAAGATGCGCAGGGCAACATCATTGCGCGGTACGACTATCGGCCCTACGGCAAGCAGCAGGCGGGGCCGGTGGCGGCGGGGCCGGGGTATACGGGACATGTGGGGGATCCGGATTCCGGGCTCGTGTACATGCAGCAGCGGTATTACGATCCGGAGGTCGGACGGTTCCTGAGTGTCGACCCGGTTACGGCTTACGAGAAGCCGATGACCAACTTCAACCGGTACGTTTATGCGCTCAGCAACCCGTACAAGTTCACCGATCCTGATGGAAGAAATGGCGTCACCTTTGTAGGCGGCGTGATTACCGAAAGTTGGAACGCACTCAATGGCCAGGGTTTCGACGGCGATATGGTGATGGGAGCGTTGAAGGATGGGTATGACGGCGAAGGTGATGGATTCGCTCGGGCAGCGTTTGATGATGCGACTACTTTCATACCGACAGGCGCGCTTGCTGGCGGGGCAATCAAATTAACGCGGGCGCTTGCCACAATCGTACGGGTAGAGCGTCTTGGTGGGTTAGCCAAGATGTCTGGCATGTTGAGATCAGCTGCTGCAGGTAAGGGTAATTTTGGGATAGGAAGTGCTACTGCCAAGCAATCTAATGCGATGGGGCGCGCATGGGTTGGAAAGGAGTATACAGTTGCTAGTGACGGGAAGACTTTGGTTAGCAAAGATGGGCTGCGTCAATATCGCCCGCCCGCTGAAAAAAATAGTTCGCATGCCGAGACTGGCGTTCAAGCTAATTTCGAGCAAAGAGTTAAGTCGCAAGGGGAGTGGCAAAGCAATGCTCATCTGGATATTACCAATTGAGGAATTCCATGCGCGCTGAACTTAAGAGATTGCATTCTCCAGATGCCGATCTTAAGAGCTATCGACCTGGTCTAGGGGCGGATTTTTCGATACTTTTGCAAGCGATGATCGGTTATGAAGGTGGGGACGCTGAAGAGTCATTTTCCTTTGTGGTGTGCACGCCGGGATGGTTGCGTGATCTCTGCTTAAAATCAGGTGGGCCTATATTCGGCGCCAGTCACATGGTCGTGGACGCGTTCGATTATTGTGAAATTGAAGCGGCGCTTAAGCGGCTATGTCGATCTATTGAGGGTCGAGACTGGGGCGAGCTTGCGGGCAAGCTGAGTCGATTCGGAGCATGGGAATTTGCCGATTACAAGGCTTTGTAGCCAAGGAACTAGGTCGCACGTGCTGATGATGTAGGCATTTAAATGAGCTGGAGGGGTGGAGAGCGTCTACGACGGGCCGCTTTCCATGCACTCGTATGCCGTGCATGCGTGCAACCCGTACGCCTGCAGCGGCTGGGTCAGCGCCGTTCAACGCGATGTGTACAACCCGGCCAGCTCGGCGTCGGGTGCGCCATATGCCTCGGCCGAAGCTATGTTCGCGTTCAATCAGGCTCTATAGGCCGAGGACGAGTGTGGGGAGCAGCTCTGGCGTGTGTTCATCTTCCGCTGCCCCCGGCCGGCAGCGGTTGTGCGGCGAACGACTGCGCAACTGCCGCGATGTCTCTTGCGTCGAGCTTGCGGCTCAGGTGTTGCATGAGCTGCAGAGGATCGTTGCGCCGCGTGCCTTGTTGCCATGCCTCCAATTGCGCCTCGATGTACGCGGCGGGCTGTCCGGCCAGTGGCGGGAAATGCGTGCCTACGCCCACGCCGCCGGGGCCGTGGCATTGCTCGCAGGCGGGCACCTGCTGCGACCAGCGCCCGCGTGTGGCGAGCGTCTGGCCGGTACGGTCCGGCGGCGGCGTGCCCGGCGGAATGGCCGGCACCGGCAAGCGACTGTAGTAGGCCGCCACCGCCTGCCGCTCGTCCGCCGAGAGCGACTTCGCGATCGGCTGCATCACCGGGTTGGCGCGTGTGTCGGCGGCGTAGTCGGCCAACTGGCGGGTGAGGTAGTCGGCGTCGAGGCCGGCCAGCCGCGGAAAGCCGGCGGCCGTTTGGCCCTCACCGCTGGCGCCATGGCAGGATTGGCACGGTGGCACACCGTGGCCGTTGCCCTGGCTGACCAGAACCTGCGCGGACGCGGCATGCACCGCCAGCGGCGCTGCCCCTGCGAACAGCGCGCTTCCCAGCACGCGTGTGACCAAGCGAGAACGCACTCACATACCCCCGGACATCCGGATCCACGCCCTTGGCAGACAGGCCCCTGTCGCCCCAAAAGTTCAACGAATAGCGAGAAGGGCGTGGAGGAAACGTCCACGCTGCCGTTGCGGGACGTGAGCGATTGGCTGGCGGCGAGTGGGGGTGCGGTTGACGTCCCTGCCATAAAGCGCCTGGGTCTGCTGCTTCTGCGCCCTCTCCCCTCCGGGGAGAGGGCTGGGGTGAGGGGCCGGGGCTCGCGGGGATGGTTCGTCCGGAGGTTGCTTGGTTGTCGCCCTTGCGTAGCCTCCCCGCGACTGGGCTCGCCTGCCGCGGGCTTTCGATCGCCTGCCGGCGCTCGAGTCACCTTTCTTTGCTGGCCCAAAGAAAAGTAACCAAAAGAAATGGCCTGCTAATCCCGGTGAGGGATAAGAGCTAGGGGCCGCCTCGCCTTGATAGGTCAGTCGCTTGCTCTTAGAGGAGCTGCCGCCGCTTTACCGCGGGCGCTCGGGAGTTGGGGCAAGGGTGGCTTTGCGGCGGCGTGGAGCGGCTGCCAATTTTGCCTTCAGAGCGGTCTTGGTTCGGGCGCACCGGCACGACCTCTTGGCTCGACGGCACGTTGTTGGTTTCGCTTCGTGGTTCGCGAGCCCTACGGGCAACCAACGCCAAATGTTCGCTTCGCGAGCGAGAAAGCCAAAGAGCCGATACCAACCAACCCGCTGGATTGCCTCCCTGGCCTCAGCTCCCGAGCGCCCGCGGCAAAGCGGCGGCAGCTCCTCTAAGAGCGAGCGACTGACCAAGCAAAGCGAAGAGGCACCTAGCTTTTTAGCCACCCCGTGCTTAGCCAGGCCATTTCTTTGGTTACTTTCTTTGGGCCAGCAAAGAAAGTGACCCGAGCGCCGACAGGCGATCGGAAGCCCGCGGCAGGCGAGCCCAGTCGCGGGGAAACCACGCAGGAACGACAAGCAAAGCCCCCCATGCAGGAGGCACCCCTGCGAGCCCCGGCCCCTCACCCCAACCCTCTCCCCGGAGGGGAGAGGGAGCCACATACGGCCAACGTGCATGACCTCGCACTGTTCCCGCCCCAGCTCCCGAGCGCCCGCGGTAAAGCGGCGGCAGCTCCTCTAAGAGCAGGTGACTGACCAAGCAAAGCGCACAGGCACCTAGCTTTTTAGCCAACCCGTGCTTAGCAGGCCATTTCTTTGGTTACTTTCTTTGGGCCAGCAAAGAAAGTGACCCGAGCGCCGACAGGCGATCGGAAGCCCGCGGCAGGCGAGCCAAGTTGCGGGGAGGCCGCGCAAGGGCGGCAACCAAAAGCACCCTTCGGACGAAACATCCCCGCGAGCCCCGGCCCCTCACCCCAACCCTCTCCCGGAGGGGAGAGGGAGCAGCTCGCGGCGGACATGCACAACCTCGCGCTCTTCCTGTGCCTCAGCTCCCAAGCGCCCGGCAAAGCAGTGGCAGCTCCTCCAAGGCGGGATCTCAACCCACCCCCGAGAGTCAGACGCCAGACTCGCTACTCGCCTCGTACACGCTCGCCAGCACCGCGGCGGCCGCCGCGTAGAGCAACACCGGCACATCCTCG
Organism: Frateuria sp. GZRR35; assembly: GCF_051900415.1. Classification (NCBI taxonomy): domain Bacteria; kingdom Pseudomonadati; phylum Pseudomonadota; class Gammaproteobacteria; order Lysobacterales; family Rhodanobacteraceae; genus Frateuria; species Frateuria sp. GZRR35. Next base: position 11,215 of record NZ_JBHZGL010000022.1, on the reverse strand, counting down.
CGCAGGCGCAGCGCGGCCAGCACCGCGGCGATCTGCGGATCGTGGTGCAACGGCAGGCCCAGCGCGCGGGCGCGGGCCAGCAGCAATTCGAGTGCCTCGGGCGGCAACGGCGTGGCCTTGGACTCCGGGCCGGCCAGGCGCAGGGTGACGCGGCGCTGCGGGGGCGGCAGGGCGGTGCTCATGCGGTGGCCTTCAGCAGCAGTGCGCTCGCATGGGATTGGCCTTGCGGAAGGCCGGTCTGGCAGCTCAGCTGCTCCAACTGCAGGCCGCTGGCGGCCAGGCGCTGGCGTAGCGGGGTGAACTGGCGCTCCAGCCGCTCGGTGGTGGCGCTGCGCTCGGCCCACAGGCGCACGTTCAGGCGCAGGTCGCGCAGTTGCAGCTCGCCCTGCAGCGGCCCGAGCGAAGGCAGGTCGATGGCGAAACCCAGCGTCCAGGTACCGGCGCCGGTTTCGGCGTCCTGGCCCTGTTCGAGATGGATCTGCAGCACATCGCGCCCGTCCGGACCCTGCAACGGGATGTCGATCATCCAGGCCTGCGCGCCGGCGGCATCGAGCTGGGCGATTTCGAGCCGGGCCAACGCAGCGTGCACGTCGCCGCGCAGGCGGCCGAGCAACTGGTGGATGTCCTCGTCCGCGGGCACGTCGGCGAGCGGCATGGCGAGCGGTACGCGCGGCTGCGCCTGCAGGCCACGCTGGCGCAGCGGCGGCGGCGTGTCGGCGTTGCTGGCCGGGACGTGGGCGGGCAGACGCGGCTGCCGGTCGAGCAGCGCGGCCAGGCGCAGCAGCACCGCCTTGAAGTCTTCGTCGCCCAGCGGCAGCGGGTTGTTGCGCGGGCGCGCGAGTTGCGATTCGAGGAACAGGCCGCTGCGGGCGATCGCCTCGCGCAGGCCTTCGGGGTGGCTGATGTCCTGCGGCGTGCGCACGCCCTGGTCAAGCAGCGCCAGCGCGGAGCGCACCTCCGGCGGCAGCTGCCGCAGCACCGGGCGCTGCGCCAGCGCGCCGAGCGTGGCCAGCAGCGGTGCGTAGCCGTTCTGTTGCGGCAGGCGCTCGCGTAGCGCCTGCTGCACGCGTGGGTCGGCACCGGCACCGGCGAGGATCTCCAGCAGTGGCGGGTTGCCCATGGCGAGCACGCGTACCTGGAACTGCGAGGGCAGCGGAATGCCCAGCGGGTCGGCTTCCACCGTGAGCGCGCCGATCTGCAGCACCATCCGGCCCTGCTCGCCCATGCCGAGCGGTCGCGCGGACAGCACCGTGCCCACGCGCCAGCTTTCCGACGCGGCACCGGAGGCGGCACCCGCCCAGGTCATCGCGGCGAGGCTGGTGGGTTGGATGATCACGCGGGTCTCCTGCCTGCCGGCCGGGCAGGTTGGGCCGGTTCCGTGCAGTCGGTAAAGGAATCGACCAGACCGACCAAAACTTGAGCCCCGGGGCGACAGCGGCCGCGGCCATGAAATTCGCGTGAAATCGAGGCAGACCCGCCCTAGTCGCGCGCTTCACCGGATCCGGCGCAGCGTCCGCAAAAACTTACGCAGGCGTCGACGTCGGAGGCGTCGGCGCACTGTACCGGAGCCGTTGGCTGCCCGTTATCTCGATGTCGCCTCGCCCCTGCACGGCATTTGCCTCGCGGGGACATGCCATGCCCGGGGCAGCCACGCAAAGCAGGGGGAACACACCCGCGAGGAACGTGGCATGAAAACGTCTGCTTTGGTTTATTCCGTGCTGGCGCTGACCGTGGCCGGCTTGTCCGCGCCGATGCCTTCGCGCGCAGGGGTCGCGCAGGGCAATGCTGTGCTGGTGGCCCGCCAGCTTGTGGAGAACCACGAATACAAGGGAAGCGGCTTTGCCGTGGTCGATACCCGGGGCCGCGAGGCTTACCTGATGCCCCCCGAGGAAGGCGTGGATCGCTACCTGGGCGGCTGGTCGCCCGGCAGTTCGAACATCGTCTTCGAAGTGGAGCGTGACGATGGCCTTTCTCGCTCGCACTTGTGGGTGATGGATCGCCAGGGCGGCGGGGTCAGGCGCATCACGCAGGGTATCGGTTTGCGTTACCAGCCGGTCTGGGGGCCCGGCGGCATTGCCTACGTCGAAAACTTCAACTGCCTGCACATCGTCGGTGGGCAAGGGCAAAACCATCGGCGCCTGTTTTGCCTGCCCGAGGACGCCCTCATCGTCAGGCTGCAATGGTCGCTGGACGGCCAGAGCGTGCTGTTCTTTGGCGAAACCGAGATCGGCGGTGGCCTCGAGCCCCCCACCGACCAGAGCATCTATCGGGTCAACGTGCGCACGGGCCTGGCCACCCGCATTTTCCTGCGCCGACTGAACGGGCCTTCCAGTTCGCGTCTCTTCCTGTCGCCGGATGCCGCCTGGGCGGTCGATATCAACTACGACCGGGCCGAACAATTGAGCCTGATCGAGCTTGCGACCGGGGCCGAGTCGGGGTTGGTCAGCTACGGTAGCAATCCGGTGTGGTCTCCGGACAGCAAACGCCTGGCATACGACCTCTTCGGCGACCTTTACGTCATGGATGCGGCGACCCGTCCCAGCGAACGGCGCCTGCGCCGGCTTACCAGCAGTCCGACCGACATCAACTATGTCCCGATTGCCTGGTCCAGGGACGGAACATGCCTGCTCGCCAACCGCGAGCACTACGTGGGCACGGGCGAGAACGCCTACACGGTGTCCGACCCGGTGATCTTTAACCTCGTCACCGGCGAGCGCACGCGCTTGCCGCAGGGGGCAGCGGTCGAACATGGCTGGTTCCAGCACGAGTAGCCGCCTGCCTTCGTGACCAACCGCTCCGGCTGACCGAAACCCGGGCGACGGCCCGCTTCGTGCAAACGAGGCGGGCCGACGGGTTTTTGTCGCGCGGCTTTGGGTGTCTCCCGCACCGGGCTAAAGGCATCGGCCCTTGCGCCGATATGGCTTGGGCAGGGGCCCTGTAGGAGCGGAGGTAAGCATGGGCAGCAAACGAGAACTCAAACAGCCCAAAACGGTCGAGATCGGCCTGCCGGCCGACTGCCGCATGGCGGCGCAGACCGAACTGCTGGCCGATCTGCTGGGCGCGCTGGACGCACCGGCAACGCGGATCGACGGCAGCGCGGTCGAGCGCGTGGACACCGCTGCGCTGCAGCTGCTGACGCTGTTCCGGCGCGAGGCCCTCTCGCGCGGCTGCGAGGTGAGCTGGCGCGGCGCGAGCAGCACGTTATGCGAGGCGGCGGACACGCTCGGCCTCGTCAAGGCACTTGATCTACCGGTCGCCGCGGCGGCCTGAAACAACTGAGGAAAGACGAATGGCAAAGATTCTTGCGGTGGACGATTCGGCGTCGATGCGCGGCATGGTGGCCTACACCCTGCGCGGCGCGGGCCACGAGGTGACCGAGGCGGAGAACGGCCAGCTGGCGCTGGACGCCGCGGGCGCCGGTGGTTTCGACCTGGTGCTGGCCGACGTCAACATGCCGGTGATGGACGGTATCAGCATGGTGCGCGAGCTGCGCACACGAGCGGCGTACAAGGGCGTGCCGATCCTGATGCTGACCACCGAGTCGCACACGGACAAGAAGATGGAAGGCAAGGCCGCCGGCGCCACCGGCTGGCTGGTCAAGCCGTTCGACCCGGACCAGTTGCTGGCCACGGTCAAGCGCGTGCTCGGCTGAGCGCGGAGAAACACCCATGAGCAACGCGGGCCTGGCGCAGTTCCAACAAGTGTTCATCGAGGAGAGCCTGGAAGGGCTCGATACGATGGAATCCTCGCTGCTCGCGCTGGACGAGGGCGGCGACGGGGAGCTGGTGCACACCATTTTCCGCGCGGCGCACTCGATCAAGGGCGGCGCGGCCACGTTCGGCTTCCCGGAGATGGCCTCCTTCACGCATGAGGCCGAGTCCCTGCTGGACGAGGTGCGTGGCGGCAAGCGGGCGATCGACAAACCGATCATCGAGCTGATGCTGCGTTCGGTCGACTGCCTGCGCGGCATGTTCGACCGCGCGCGGGCCGGCGAGCCGTTGAACGACGCCACGTCCGACGGTGTGCGCGGCGAGCTGGCCGCGATGATGGGCCGCGAGGCGCCCGCGCAGGCAGGCCCGGCCCGTCGCGCGGGCGACCAGGCCGGCGCCTGGATAATCCAGTTCAAGCCGCATGCGGGCATGCTCGCCGGCGGCAACGATCCGCTGCGGTTGATCCGCGAACTGGCCGGGCTGGGCGAGCTGGTGGTCGAGGCCGATCTCTCGCGCCTGCCGGCGCTGGCCAAGCTGGACCCGTCCGAGTGCCACCTGGGCTGGAACATCGAGCTCAAGGCGCCGGTCAGGCGAGAGGACATCGCCTCGGTGTTCGACTGGGTCGAAGACGAGTGCGACCTGTCCATCGAACCCAAGCCGACCGCCGTGGTGACGCCGGCACCGGCTCCGGCGCCCGCCCCGGCGAACATCGCCGATGCGGCTGCTGCGCGCGGCACCCGCGAGACGAGCGCCGAGTCCAGCTCGGTGCGCGTGGCGATCGACAAGATCGACAGCATGATCAACCTGGTCGGCGAGCTGGTGATCACCCAGGCCATGCTCGACACCTTCCGCGAGGAATTCGATCCGGCCCGGCTGCCGTTGCTGCAGCAGGGCCTGACCCAGCTCGCCCGCCATGCGCGCGAGCTGCAGGAAAGCGTGATGGGCATCCGCATGCTGCCCATCGCCTCGGTGTTCAACCGCTTTCCGCGGCTGGTGCGCGACCTGAGCCAGAAGCTCGGCAAGCAGGTGAAGCTCGACCTGCACGGCGAGCAGACCGAGCTGGACAAGACGGTGCTGGAGAAGATCGGCGATCCGATGGTGCACCTGGTGCGCAACGCGATCGACCACGGCCTGGAGACGCCCGAGAAGCGCCGCGCCGCCGGCAAGCCTGAGATGGGCACGCTCAAGCTCGACGCATTCCATCGCGGCGGCAGCATCGTGGTGGAAGTGTCCGACGACGGCGCCGGGCTCAACCGCGAGGCGATCGTGCGCAAGGCGGTCGAGCGCGGGCTGATCAAGAGCGGCGATGGTCTCAGCGACGAGGCCGTCGGCGACCTGATCTTCCAGCCGGGCTTTTCCACCGCCGAAGTCACTACCGATCTTTCCGGTCGCGGCGTGGGCATGGACGTGGTCCGCCGCAATGTGTCCGACCTCGGTGGCAGCGTGGTCGTGCGCAGCCGGCCGGGGCAGGGCAGCGTGTTCACCATCACCCTGCCGCTCACGCTCGCGATCATCGACGGCCTCACCGCCGCGGTGGGCGAGGAGCGCTACATCGTGCCGCTGGTGTCGATCATCGAATCGGTGCAGCTCAAGCCCGAGGCGCTCAAGACCGTGGCCGGCGGCGGCGAGCTGTTCCGCTTCCGCGGCGAATACCTGCCGGTGCTGCGCCTGCACGAGCTGTTCGGCTGCGATGGCGCCAAACGGACGATCGAGGACGGCCTGCTGATCGTGGTCGAAGGCGAAGGCGCCCGCGTGGGCCTGTTCGTCGACGGCCTGGTCGGGCAACAGCAGGCGGTGGTCAAGTCGCTGGAAGCCAACTACCGCCGCGTGCAGGGCGTGTCCGGCGCGACCATCCTGGCCGATGGCTCGGTGGCGCTGATCGTGGACATCGCCGGCCTCGTGCGCCTGCACGGTCGCCGCAAGGCGGCGTAGGCGCCGGTAACGCGGCGCCACGGGGCTGGCCGGGAGGCCGGCCAGCCCCCGCAAGATCTCCGGAGCTGTCCCGCTCGCGCGGAGCCAAATCCGGCGGGCACGACGCCCTCCCGTTTCTCTCTCACGCCGCGCCCGGATGCGCGGCGTGCCGGCGGCTGCGCCGGCCAGGGCCGGATGCCAGGTCCCCCTCGTAGTTCATTGCAGGTCCCTCCATGTTGTCCCCGCTGAAACTCCTCAATCGCCTGAGCCTTGCGGCGCGGGTGTGGCTGGTCATCGCCTTCGTGGTGGCCGGTTTGCTTTCCCTCACCGTGCTGTCGGCCTTCGATAGCCGGCGTGTGCAGATGGACGCGCGCGTGCATGCGCTGCAGGACCAGGTAAGCAGCGCCATCACCATCGCCGAGAGTTACCACGCCCGCGCGCAATCGGGCGAACTGAGCGACGCCGAAGCGCGCCGTCGCGCACTGTCCATCATCAGCGCCATGCGCTGGGGAGACGGCAGCGGTTACCTGTTTGCGCTCGACTCGGGTTACGTGCTCCGCATGCACCCGATGCGCCCGGCCGACGTCGGCAGGAACGTGCGCGAGGACACCGACCCGAGCGGCAAGACCCTGTACCAGTCGATGGTGACAGCCGACCAGAAGGACGGCAGTGCCGTGGTCGAGTACGTCTGGCCGATGCCGCCGGACAAGAAGCTCGAGGGCAAGATCACCTATACCCAGTGGTACAAGCCCTGGGATCTCCACTTCGGCACCGGCGCTTACTACGTCGACATCAACGCCAAGTTCCGGCAAACACTGATCGGCAGCCTGCTGCGCGCCGGCCTGGTCGGCCTGCTGGTGATCCTGGTGGTGTGGCAGTCGATGCGCAGCATCCGCAAGAGCATTGGCGGCGAGCCGGCGCGTGCTGTCGAGCTGGTCGGCCGCATGGCCGACGGCGACCTGGCGCTGGATGGCGCCGACGAGGGCGAGCCCGAACCGGGCAGCCTGATGCACGCCGTGCAGCGCATGCGGCACAAACTGATCGAAGTGGTGCATGGCGTGCAGGGTGGATCGCAGGTGGTGGCCAGTGCCGCGGGCCAGATTGCCCAGGGCAATGACGACCTGTCCCAGCGCACGCAGGAGCAGGCCTCCAGCCTGGAGGAAACCGCCGCCTCGATGGAGGAAATGACCTCCACCGTCAAGCAGAGCGCCAGCAACGCCAGCCATGCCGATCAGCTCGCGCGCGGCGCGCGAGCGCAGGCCGAGCGCGGCGGCGACGTGGCCGCCCGCACCAGCGAGGCCATGCGCGAGATCGAGCAGGCGAGCCGGCAGATTACCGACATCGTCCAGTTGATCGACGAGATCGCCTTCCAGACCAACCTGCTCTCGCTCAATGCGGCGGTGGAAGCGGCGCGCGCCGGCGAGCAGGGCCGCGGCTTTGCGGTGGTCGCCAGCGAGGTGCGCAACCTGGCCCAGCGTTCGGCGGGCGCAGCGAAGGAAATCAAGGCGCTGATCGGCGACAGCGTGGGCAAGGTGCAGGTCGGCTCGATGCTGGTGGCCGAATCGGGCGAAGTCCTGGCCGGCATCATGGACAGCGTCCAGAAGGTGACCGACATCGTGGCCGAGATTGCCGCGGCCAGCCAGGAACAGTCGATCGGCATCGAGCAGGTCAACCGGGCGGTGACGCAGATGGACGAGGTCACGCAGCAGAACGCCGCGCTGGTCGAGGAGGCCGCTGCCGCCGCTCGTGCCATGCAGGACCAGGCCGATGCCCTCGATCGGCAGGTGCGCTACTTCCGGATTCCCGGCTCGGCTGCGCGGGCTCCGGCCGCCACTACGGCCCCGGTGCGCGCCGCGGCGCCGCGCGGGGCGCGGGTGGCGCCTTCGCCTCGCCCGGTGCCGGCCGCGGGTGGATGGTCGGAGTTCTGATCCACGCCCGGCGGCCCGCTCAAGTTGGCGGGGCGCCGGCCGATCCACTTTCCACGGGGTGCCGCCAGGCGCTTCGATTTCCGAGAGACCAATCCATGTCCGACCACGCCGGGAGCGAGGAGCTCCAGTCGCAGTACCTGACCGTCAATCTCGCTCACGAGGAGTACGGAATCGACATCCTCGCGGTGCGCGAGATCCGCGGGTGGACGCCGGTGACGCGCATTCCGCAGTCGCCGCCCTACCTGCTGGGCGTGCTCAACCTGCGTGGGGCCATCGTGCCGGTGCTGGACCTGCGCCTTCGTTTCGGCGTGGAGCGCGAGGCGTACACCGACACCACGGTCACGGTGATCGTGGCGGTGGACGGGCGCAGTTTCGGCATCGTGGTGGATGCCGTGTCCGACGTGCTCGACGCGGCGGATTCACAGGTGCGGCCGGTGCCCGACATGGGGACCACGGTAGACACCGAATACCTCAGGGGCCTGATCGGCGTGAACGAGCGCATGGTGCTGCTGCTGGACGTGGATCGCCTGCTGCGGCTTCACGACAAGTCGCTGGAGGCTGCCGCCTGAGTTGCCCGCGCCTGCCGTGAGGCCTGGCGCTCCCTGTTTTGAATTCCTGCTTGCAACCGATCGCGGGCGGAGCGGTAGCACCCGTCGTATGCATCGCCGGCGCGCGCGTCGGATCCATGCTGGCCGACCTGATGGCCAGGAGCGAAAAAACATTCCAAGGCGCCGTGCGCCGATGATCGAAATTACGAGGCTCGTATGCAGTTTCCGAAACATTGGTCGTTGGCCCGGCTCAGCCTGAACGCGCGGGTGGCCCTGGTCGTGGTGGTCGTGGTGGCCGGCCTGGCCGGGTTGACCGTGATGGGGGCGTTCGAAGATCGCGCGCGGCAGATGGCCAGCCTTCAAAAGCAGCTGCAGAGCCAGATCGAGTCGGCCGTGTCGGTAGCCAGCCAACTGCACGAGCGCGCCACCAAGGGCGAGTTGACCGACGAGGAAGCGAAACGCCAGGCGTTGGCGCAGGTCCTGGCCATGCGCTGGGACGGCGGCACCGGCTACATCTTCGCCTTCGACACCGACCTGATGATGCGCATGCATCCGCTCAAGCCGGCACTGGTCGGCAAGAGCATCGCCGACGACACCGACTTCAAGGGCATGCCCCATTACCGGATGATGCGCGACGCCAACCTCAAGGATGGCCACGACCTCATCCGCTACACCCAGAAAATGCCCGACGGCAGCGGCAAGGACAAAATCACCTACACGCAGCTGTTCAAGCCGTGGAACCTGAACTTCGCGGCGGGCGCCTACTTCGAGGACATCGACGCCACCTTCCGCCACTCGCTGATGGTCGGCCTGGGCAAGGCCGGCGTCGTCGGCCTGCTGGTGATCCTGCTCGTGTGGCTGTCGATGCGCAGCATCCGTCGCAGCATCGGCGGCGAGCCGGAGTTCGCGGTGGCCATGGCCGCGCGCATTGCCGAGGGCGACCTGTGCGTGCAGGCCGGCGAACCGGCCGTCACCGCCGGCAGCCTGCTCGACGCGCTGATGCGCATGCGTACCCGGCTGGTGTCGATCGTCGGCGAAGTGCAGGGCAGTTCGCAGGCGGTGAGCATCGCGGCGCAGCAGATCGCACGCGGCAACGACGACCTGTCCCAGCGTACGCAGGAACAGGCCTCCAGCCTGGAGGAAACCGCCTCCTCGATGGAGGAGATGACCGCCACGGTCAAGCAGAGCGCAGACAACGCCGGCCAGGCCAGCCAACTGGCCAACGGTGCGCGCGTGCAGGCCGAGCGCGGTGGCGAGGTGGCCTCGCGGGCCAGCGCCGCCATGCGCGAGATCGAGCAGGCGAGCCGGCAGATCACCGACATCGTGCAACTGATCGACGAAATCGCCTTCCAGACCAACCTGCTGTCGCTCAATGCGGCCGTGGAAGCGGCGCGCGCCGGCGAACAGGGCCGCGGCTTCGCGGTGGTTGCCAGCGAAGTGCGCAGCCTGGCCCAGCGCAGCGCCAATGCCGCCCGCGAAATCAAGGCACTGATCGGCGACAGCGTCGAGAAGGTCCGCGTGGGTTCCACGCTGGTGGCCGAGTCGGGCCAGGCGCTGTCGGGCATCATCGAGAGCGTCAAGAAGGTGACCGACGTGGTGGCCGAGATCGCCGCGGCGAGCCAGGAGCAGTCGGCGGGCATCGACCAGGTCAACCATGCCGTCACCCAGATGGACGAGGCGACCCAGCAGAACGCGGCGTTGGTCGAAGAAGCTTCGGCGGCCGCCCGCGCGATGCAGGAGCAGGCCGACGCGATGAAGCGCCAGATGCTGTTCTTCCGCGTCGATGCCGCAGCAGTCGATGCCGCGGCGCAGGCGCGCCCGGTCGACACCACTTCGCAGCCGCGCCACGCGGCACCGCGCCCGGCGCGCACCCTGGCCGCCGTGGCCGGGGCGTGGACCGAGTTCTGATTCCCTGAAATCCTGGCGCCGCCCGGCGGCGCCCTTGTCGAGCAAACCCATGAAATCTGTATCCAAAGCGGCCCTGTGCCTGGCCCTGGGCACGGCGTTGGCCGCACCGGCGGCGCAGGCCGGCGAGTTCACCTTCGGTGGCAAGATCTACGCCGACGCCAGCCTGCTCGAACAGCACGACCACGTTACCGGCGCCCGCAGCAGCGACACCGACGCGGACCTCAAGCGCATGTACCTGGACGCCGACTACGCGTTCGATCCGGCCTGGTCGGTGCACGTGACCGGCGACGTCAACTGGCTGCGCGGCGAGCGCGATCCGGACCTGTGGCTCAAGCATGCCTACGTGCAGCGCAAGTTCGGCCAGTCCGCGCAGGTGCGCCTGGGCGTGGACGACATGCCGTGGATCACGCTCGGCAGCCAGTGGTACGGCTACCGCTACATCGACGCGCTGTCGACCTCGATGCAGAAAATCGACGACGCGGCGGACTGGGGCGTGCACCTGAAGGGCGTGCTTGCGCCGAAGCTGGATTACGCCGTGGCGGTCGTCACCGGCGCCGGCTACAAGCGTCCCTCGCACGGCCGTCGCGCCGACGTCGAAGCGCTGCTGGCCTACCATCCGGGCGCGCACACGGTGCTCGCGCTGGGTGGCTACGACGGCCAGCAGGGCGAGGACGCCGACCTGGTGCCGCTGTATCACACCGCGCGACGTATCGACCTGATGGCCGCCTACGCCGACGACACCTGGCGGCTGGGCGTGCGTTACGCCTATGCCAGCAACTGGAGCGGGGTCCACCGTGCAACCAGCGAGCGCGGCCGTAGCTGGTCGACCTGGGGCAGCGTGCAGGTGACCAGGCAATGGAGCCTGTTTGCCCGCTACGACCGCATGCAGCCCAAGCGGGTGCAGGACCCTGGCCAGCGGACCTGGTACGCCAATGCCGGTGTCGAGTGGAAACCGGCCAAGCGCCTGCGCCTGGCGCTGGTGGCCAAGCGCAACGCCGTGGAGCGCCACGGGCGCGAACTGCGCAGCGGCGATGAACTGGGTATCTGGTCTGAAATTTCCTTCTAGGCGCGCTGAGGCCCTCTCCCCTCCGGGGAGAGGGTTTGGGTGAGGGGCCGGGGCTCGCGGGGAAGCTGGCCAGTGCGCCCAAACCCGAAGCGTCTGCCGGCGTACAGGTGAGTCCTTCGCCAGGCCGGCCCGGGCCCCCACCCC
>NZ_JBHZGL010000021.1:0-34458 GCF_051900415.1 Frateuria sp. GZRR35 | reverse complement strand
TAAATCTGACTTTTAGGTTGGACGCTTGCATTGGTTGGACAGTCATCCATCCACCGCAAGGCGCCCACACAAGTCACCTGCGCACACTGTCAAAGATCAATCACTTGCGAACTTTTCTTCAGTTCGCGCCGAGACGTTTCGTCCCGGGTGAGCCGCCCATTCTACATTCCTTTGCCAGTTCGTCAACACCCTTTTGCGAAGAATTTTGCTTGGGGGAGTTGCCGGCCAAGGGGAGTTGGGCGACGGGCCGCGAATAGTAGGGAGAGCGCCCCAACTTGGCAAGCGGGCGCGGCCATTTTTTTTCGTGCCGCGCTTTGAAGATGGCCTGGAGCCTAGCCTGCGACGAGCTTCACCCGTGCGAAGTTGCGCTTGCCCACCTGCAGCACACCTTCGAATCCGACACCGAACACGCTCTGCGCATCCTCTACTACGGCGGCATCGATGCGCACCGCGCGCTCCTTGAGCTTGCGGTTCGCTTCGGAATTGCTGGCGGTGAGCCCCGCGGCCGTCAGCAGGGCCGGAAGACGCAGACCCTCGATAGGCACGATGATCTGGTTGAGGGGCAACAAAGAGGTATCGCCCTCGCCACGCACCACGGCATGCCAGCCCGCGATCGCCTGTTCGGAGGCCGCCGGGTCGTGGAAGCGCGTGGCCAGCTCGCGGGCAAGCCGCAACTTTGCGTCGCGCGGGTTGAGCGCACCGCTCTCAACCTCTCGCTTCATGCGCGCCAGTTCGTCGAGCGACACCTCGAAGCTGAGCAATTCGAACCAGCGCCACATCAGCGCGTCGTCGATCTTCATTGCCTTGGTGACGATGTCGATCGCCGGCTCGTCGATGCCTATGTAGTTGCCCAACGACTTGGACATCTTGTGGACGCCGTCCAGGCCCTCCAGCAGCGGCATGGTCAGCACGACCTGCGGCGCCTGGCCGTGGTGCTCCTGCAGGGCGCGCCCCATCAGCAGATTGAACTTCTGGTCGGTGCCGCCGAGCTCGACGTCTGCCTTCAGCGCTACGGAGTCGTAGCCTTGCACCAGCGGGTAGAGGAACTCGTGAATCGCGATCGGCTGCTGGCCGGTGAAACGCTTGGCGAAATCATCGCGCTCGAGCATGCGCGCCACGGTGTGTTGCGCGGCGAGCTTGATCATGTCGGCCGCGGACATCTCGCCGAACCACTCGGAGTTGAAGCGCACCTCGGTGCGCTCGCGGTCGAGCACCTTGTAGACCTGCGAGGCGTAGGTTTCGGCGTTCTTCAGCACATCCTCGCGGCTGAGCGGCTTGCGGGTGACATTCTTGCCGGTCGGGTCGCCGATCATTCCCGTGAAGTCGCCGATCAGGAAGATCACCTGGTGCCCCAGGTCCTGGAACTGGCGCATCTTGTTCAGCAGCACCGTGTGGCCCAGATGCAGATCGGGCGCCGTGGGATCGAAGCCGGCCTTGATGCGAAGCGGACGCCCGCTCTTCAGGCGTTCGACCAATTCTTCCTGCTTGATGACTTCGTCGGCGCCACGGGCGATGGTCGCCAGCGCCTGCTCGAGCTCGCTCATGAGTGTCCTCTAATGCCGATCGGTCGACAGCCATAAGGGGCCGCCGTTCACAAAATGGCGTTAATTGTGCGTTAATCAGAAAACCAGCGCAAATCCTTGAAAGGAAAGGCGTTGACGCCCTTTATACGGGGCCGCTAAGGTACCCCGCCTGAGTACTTTGTAACGCGGGGCGAGCAACATGGGTGAGGGCGACCGGATCGCGCGGGCGGCGCGCAAGCAGGCAATCCGCCGCAAGGCGCAGCGTCGCCACATGCATTTTTACGAACGTTGCGCGCACTGGTCGTTCAGCCGCCTGGGCGAGTCCGAACCGCTGCGATGGCATCGCGAGCGCTGGATCCTGGCCGGTACCGCGCTGCTGCTGACGGCCCTTTCCGGATTCTTCCTGCCTGCCTGGGCAAGCGCGATGCGGCCCGACCCGCAGCCGATGGCGCACACGCTGCTGCCGCTGACCCTGCCCAAGGCTTCGCCGGTCGTCGCACCCACCCGCGCGATGGAAGACTGGCACGTGGTGCAGGTGCAGCCCGGCCAGACATTGTCCGACATCTTCCAGGACCAGGGCCTGACCCTGACCGACCTGCAGCGCGTCATGGATGCGGCCGGCGCTGCCAAGGGCGCTTTCCACAACATCCGTCCGCACCAGGAATTCGACTTCCTGCTGGGTAGTGACGGCAGCCTCAAGGGCATCCGCTTCGACAAGGACGAGGCCAACCGCGCTGTGGTCCGCTTCGACGGCGACCGCGCTTCGCTGAACATTCAGCCCCGCGCGATGGAAACCCGTGAGCACGTGGCGCACGGCACCATCACTAGCTCGCTGTATGCCGCCGCGGCCCGCGCCGGCATGAGCCAGGGCATGGTCGGCAAGCTGGCTGACCTGTTCAAGTACGACATCGACTTCGTTCAGGACCTGCGCGACGGCGACAGCTTCACGGTCATCTATGACGACGTGTACCGCGACGGCAGCTACTTCGCCGAGGGCGACATCGTTGCCGCGGAGTTCGTCAACCAGGGCCACCGCTACACTGCCTACCGCTTCAAGAAGGCCGACGGCCGCTACGGCTGGTTCAGCGAGGACGGTCGGCCGATCCAGAAGTCCTTCCTGCGCATTCCGGTGGACTTCACCCGTATTTCCTCGCGTTTCAGCGCCGGCCGCATGCATCCCATCCTCGGTCGCATGCGTGCGCACAAGGGCGTGGACTACGCGGCGCCCAGCGGCACGCCCATCCATGCCGCCGGCGACGGCGTCATCAAGTTCAAGGGCTGGATGCGCGGCTACGGCAACTTCGTGGTCGTGCAACACAACAAGAACATCAGCACCGCCTACGGCCACATGTCGCGTTTCGCCAAGGAGCACGTCGGCCAGCATGTCAGCCAGGGGCAGGTCATCGGCTACGTGGGCATGACCGGCCTGGCCACCGGCCCGCACCTGCACTACGAATTCCGCGTCAACGGCGTGCAGCGCGATCCGCAGACGGTGACCCTGCCCAAGCCGCAGCCGCTGCCGGCCGCGCAGCTGGCCCGGTTCGAATCCCAGGTCGTGCGCCCGCAGTTGGCGCGCCTTAAGGCGATGGATGCCAACGTCAAGCTCGCCCAGCTGCGCTCGGCCACGCGCAACGACGATTGACGATCGATCTTGATTACCGCGGATGATGCATCGGCCCTTTACCTGGGGCTGATCTCCGGTACCAGCGCCGACGGCGTGGACGTCGCGCTGGTGTCCTTCGAGCAGGGCATGCCGCAGTTGCGGGCCGCCCTCACCCACCCCTGGCCCGATGCCCTGCGTGAGCGCGTACTGGCACTGGCGCAGGATCTCACCGCCTTCAACCTGGATAGTTACGGCCGCCTGGATGTCGCGGTCGGGCGTCACTTTGCGGACGCCGCGCGGGCGCTGCTTCAGACCAGCGGCACGGCACCGTCCGCGGTACGCGCACTCGGGTCGCACGGCCAGACGGTGCGGCACCGCCCTGGTGGCGAGGCCCCCTTCACCCTGCAGATCGGCGATCCCACGGTCATCGCCGAAACCTGCAGGATTGACGTGGTGGCCGATTTCCGTCGCGCCGACGTCGCGGCCGGCGGTCAGGGCGCGCCGCTGTTGCCGGCGGTGCATGCCATGCTGCTGGGCCAGCCGGGCGCCTCCCGCGTGGTGCTGAACCTCGGGGGGATCGCCAACATTACGGTGCTCGGGCCGGAAGGGCAGGTGCTCGGCTTCGATACCGGTCCTGCCAACGGTCTTCTGGACGCCTGGTGTCTGGAGCAACGCGGCGAGCCGTTCGACCGCGACGGCGCCTTTGCAGCCGCCGGCGTGGTGGATGCGCCTTTGCTCGAAGCCTTGCTGGCCGATCCCTATTTCACGCTACCGCCGCCCAAGAGTACCGGTCGCGAGCACTTCCACCTGGCGTGGCTGGTGCGCCAGCCACGCGTGGCGCTGCTGTCGCCCGCCGACGTACAGGCCACGTTACTGGAGCTGACCGCGCATACCGTGGCCGATGCGATCGAGGCCTGCGCGCCCACCGCGACGGACGTCCTGGTATGCGGCGGTGGCGTGCACAACTCCCGTCTGATGGCGCGTCTGGCCGAATGGCTGGCGCCGCGCCGCGTAGTGAGTACCGCCACGCACGGAATCGATCCGGATTACCTGGAAGCGGCAGCGTTCGCCTGGCTGGCGCGCCAGCGCGTACTCGGATTGCCGGGCAACCTGCCGGCCGTCACTGGCGCACGCGGCCGACGCGTGCTCGGCGCGCTGTACCCGGCTCCACGGGAATGATCGCGGCGATCTAGCTCAGCTTGGCGACGCGGACCGGCGCCAGCTGCGTCGGGCGGGCGAGCGACAGTGCCTGCAGGGCTTCCTGGAAAACCGCCTTCTCGGTCAGGTCCCAATGTCCGCCCAGCACCAGGCTGCCTGGATCGAACATGGTCTCGCTGGAAATCTGGCCGGCGGCACTGAGGCCCAGGCCATGCCGCAGGGCATGGAGTACGACGTCGTTGATGGACCAGTGGCGATCCTTCGCGAGCGTCTTGATCCGCTCGGCCATCAAGCTGTCGATATGGCGTATGACGAGGTCCGGCACGTGCGATCCCTCCAATCCGGCTCATGGGTCCTTGCAATGGCATTGTGGCATTTTTTCCGGCCGCGCGGCGGAGCCCGCTTTGCCCGGCCAGTGAGCCGCCGCGCAAACAAGTGCTGGACCTGGAGGCTTCCTCTGGCCTGCACCACGCACTTAGCATGGCAGCCATGAGCACATCCCGCCCCCGAGGCCTGCGCGCGCTGGTCGCCTCGCTCCACCCGTACCTGGAAGCGGCGCCGATCGGCGCGCTTTTGCTGGGCATTTCTTCCGGTTTTCCGTACGCGATGATCGGAGCGACCCTGACCACGCGCCTGGCCCAGCAGGGCATCGACAAACGTAGCGTCACCGAGTTTTCGCTGGCGTTCCTCGTCTACAACCTGAAGTTCCTGTGGGCGCCGCTGGTGGATCGGCTGCGCCTGCCGTTCCTGTCGCGTTTCGGCCAACGGCGTTCGTGGCTCTGGTTCTCGGCTGCCCTGGTGGCCGCGGCGGTCGTGTTCCTGGGGCTGACCGATCCCGCTTCCGATCTTCTGGCCACGGCGGGTGCGGCGATTCTTGTCGGCGTGGCCGGGGCGACCTTCGACATCGTCATCGACGCGTATCGCATCGAGATCCTCGAGCCGCGACAGCTCGGTGTCGGCTCGGGTATGTCGCAGTACGGCTGGCGTATCGGTTCGGTCTGCGCCGGCGCGCTGGCGCTGCTGCTCGCCGGCCCCGCCGGGTGGACCCGCGCGTATCTGGCCTGCGCCCTGTTCTCGCTCCCGGCGGTCATCGCCGGCCTGTGGCTGGGCGAGCCTTCGCGACACCGCGCGCCGGTACGCTTGCAGGGGCTGGCGGCGCTGCGCGAGACGGTGGTCGAGCCTCTGGCGGAGTTCTTCCGGCGCAACGGCGCGTGGCTGGTCCTGTTGTTCGTGCTGCTGCACAAGATCGGCGACACGTTGGCCAACCTTACGGTACGCCTGCTGCTGGACGATCTGTCCTTCAGCAACCAGGAGATCGCGACCTATGACGTCGGCTACGGTTTCGTCGCCTACCTGGTCGGCATTTTCCTGGGGGGCGCGCTCTACACGCGGCTGGGGATCAAACGTTCGGTGTTGCTGAGCCTGGTGCTGATGGCGGTATCCAACCTGTCCTTCGCCGCGCTGGCCCAGGTCGGGCACAGCAACGCCATGCTCGCCTTCACCATCGGCTTCGAGAACATTGCCAGCGGCATCGGTGGCGTAGCAGTAGTGGCCTACCTGTCGGCGCTTTGCAACCTCACCTTTACCGCGACCCAGTACGCGCTGCTGTCGGCCGCAGCCTCCGTGCTAGGCCGACTGATCACCGGCACCTCGGCCGGCGCGCTGATCGTGCAGATCGGCTACGTCGATTTCTACCTGTTCACGACGGTGGCCGCGCTACCGGGCATCGTCCTCTTCGCGTGGATGATGCGTACCGGCCTGGTCGACCGCGCCATTGCCGAAACGGACGTTCGGCGCAGCGCCTGACCCACGCCTTCAGTCGGCATAGTCGACCGTGTACGGCGCGTGGTCGGAGAAGCGTTGCTCGCGGTAGACCGAGCAGGCGCGCATGCGCTCACGCAAGCCTGGCGTGCAGACCTGATAGTCGATGCGCCAGCCGACGTTGTTCTCGCGCGCCCGCCCGCGGTTGGACCACCAGGTGTACTCGATCGCCTCGGGCTTGATCGCGCGGAAGCTGTCGACCCAGCCGCGGGTGTGGAGGAGCAGATCCAGCCAGGCACGCTCCTGCGGCAGGCAGCCGGAATTCTTCTGATTCGAGGTCCAGTTCTTGATGTCGTTCTTCGTGTGGACGATGTTCCAGTCGCCGCAGATCACGTAGTCACGGCCGCTGTTGAGCCATGCATCGAAGATCGGCGTGAGGAAGTCCATCGCCTTGAACTTGAACTGCTGGCGTTCCTCGCCCGAGGAGCCCGACGGCACGTACAACGAAACCACGGACAAGTTGCCGAAACGCGCCTCTATGTAGCGCCCTTCGCAATCGAACGGCTCCCAACCGAGCTCGGTGAGCACCGCGTCCGGCTCGCGCCGCGCATAGATCGCCACGCCGCTGTAGCCCTTCTTGCAGGTCGCGTCGCGATAGAAACAGTGGTGACCGTCCGGGCGGAACATCGCATCGGTGAGCTGGTTTTCCTGCGCCTTGGTTTCCTGCAGGCAGACCACGTCGGCCTGCTGCGTGCGCAGCCAGTCGAACACGCCTTTCGTGGCGGCCGAGCGGATGCCGTTGGCGTTGAGCGTGACGATTCTCATGCGAAAGCGGGCTCTGAGGACTGGGGAACCCATGGATAATAGCCGCCGCTTCCCAAATCTCCATGCCGGCCATCCATGCAGCCCTACCAACGCGATTTCATCGAACTGGCGCTCGCGCGCGACGTGCTTCGCTTCGGCGACTTCACCCTCAAGTCCGGCCGCCAGAGCCCGTATTTCTTCAACCTCGGCCGGATTGATTCCGGCGCCGCGCTGGCGCGGCTGGGCGAGGCCTACGCGGCAGCATTGGTGCGCGCGCAGTTGCCGGTGGACATGCTGTTCGGCCCCGCCTACAAGGGCATCGCGCTGGCCGCCGCCACCGCCATTGCGCTGGCGACGAGCCATCAACGCGACCTGCCATGGGCCTACAACCGCAAGGAAGCCAAGGACCACGGGGAAGGCGGCGTGCTGGTCGGCGCGCCGCTGACCGGCCGCGTGCTGATCGTCGACGACGTCATGACCGCCGGCACCGCGGTGCGCGAGTCGCTGGCGTTGATCCGTGCGCACGGCGCCACCCCGGCCGGCGTGCTGATCGCGCTGGATCGGCAGGAGCGTGGCCAGGGCGAACTCTCCGCCGCGCAGGAAGTGGCACGCGACCACGGCATCCCGGTGATCGCCATCACGGGCTTGGACGAGGTGCTGGCGTATGCCGGCGAGCGTGCGGAGCTGGCGTCCGAACACACGCGCCTGCTCGATTACCGCAATCGCTACGGCGTGTCGGCATAACCTTAAGTGGCGACGGGCGTCACAGGCCTGTCGGCACCCTTCATCCACGCTGTAGGCCGTCGCCGCACGATGGCTATACTGCCCGACAGGAGGGGGTATCCATGCGCAAGTTCGTTTACGCCGTTGCCACCATTCTGGCGACGACGGTCCTGACCGCCCATGCCCAGAAGGCCACCGGCATCCGCTACCACTGGCGCGATGGCAAGGGCTTGTCGCACTACAGCGACAGCCTCACCGCCGAAGCGATGAAGTACGGCTACGACCTGGTCAACGACCAGGGTTACGTGGTGCGCCATGTCGAGCGCCAGCTGAGCCCCGAGGAACGCGCCGCGGCCGACAAGGTCGCCGCCGAGCAGGCCGCGCAGCGCCGCGCGGAGGATGCACGCCGGCGCGCAGACCTGCAAATGCTCAACGCTTATGGTGACGAGGCCTCCCTCAAGCAGGCCCAGCAGGAAGAGCTGGTGAGCATCGACCAGCAGATCAACACCACGCGCCTGAACCTGCGCAGCCAGGAAAAGACCCTTACCGACCTGCTCGGCCGCGCCGCCGAGCTGGAGCGGAGCAAGGAAAAGGTGCCCAAATACCTGGTCGACAGCATCGCCGACCAGCGCAACGTGGTATCCGGCCAGCGCGGTACGCTGGAGCGGCTGCAGGACCGGCGCGACAAAGCCGAGAAGGATGCCGCCCGGCAGCTGGAACACTACCGCGCGCTAAAGAAGGCCCAGGACGAGCAGCGGCACTAGGCCGTTTCATGCAGGGACACGCCCGGGCGCGACCGCAAGCCCGCGGTCGCGCACAGAGGCGTTCCTGCCATGCCGGAGCGTTGGGCACAGCCCACCGCCGGTCATCAGAACGGCAGCTTCAACCCGGGATCGACCAGGAACAGCTGCTCGCGGAACGCCTGCTGGATGCGCTTGAGCGCCACCGCGTTATCCGCATCGAAACGCAGCACCAGCACCGGCGTGGTGTTGGACGCCCGCACCAGGCCCCAGCCGTCCGGCCAGTCGGCACGCACGCCGTCGATGGTGGTCAGCGTGGCGTCGCCGAAGGTGGCCTTTTCCTTGAACTTTTCGATGAAGCGGTAGTGCTCGCCCTCGTTGAGCTCGATCTTCAACTCCGGCGTGGACACGCCCTTGGGGCAGGTGGCGAGGATCTCCTCCGGCGAGCGTCCCTCGATGTCGCCGGCGAGGATCTCCAGTAGCCGCGCACCCGCGTAGATGCCGTCGTCGAAACCGTACCAGCGCTCCTTGAAGAAGAAGTGGCCGCTCATCTCGCCGGCCAGTTCCGCCTGCGTCTCGCGCATCTTGGCCTTGATCAGCGAGTGGCCGGTGCGCCACATCAGCGGACTGCCGCCGGCCTCCAGCACCTGGCCCTTCAGGTGGCCGGTGCATTTGACGTCGTAGATGATCGTGGCGCCCGGCTGGCGCGAGAGCACGTCGCGCGCGAACAGCATCAGCAGGCGGTCGGGGTAGATGATCTCCCCTTCCCTGGTCACCACGCCGAGGCGGTCGCCGTCGCCGTCGAAGGCCACGCCCAGGTCCGCACCGGTCTGGCGCACCGCGTGGATCAGGTCTTCCAGGTTGTGCGGATCGGACGGGTCCGGATGATGGTTCGGGAAAGTGCCATCCACCTCGCAGTACAACGGCACCACGTCGCAACCGATACCCTCGATCACCTGGGGCGCCAGGGCACCGGGAATGCCATTGCCGCAGTCGACCACGACCTTCATGCGCCGCTCGGCTTGCACGTCGGAGATGATCCGCTCGATGTAGTCAGGCACCACGTCGACGTGGCGCAGGCCACCCTGGCCGCCAGCCTCCAGTGCGCCGCTGGCGATGCGCTGGTAGAGATCCTGGATCGCGCCCTCGGAGAGCGTCTCGCCACCGACCACGATCTTGAAGCCGTTGTAGTCCGGCGGATTGTGGCTGCCGGTCACCGCCACGCCGCTGCCGGTGTTGAAGCGGTAGGCGGCGAAGTACACCACCGGCGTCGGCACCGCGCCGACGTCGATCACGTCGATACCCGCCTCGCGCAGGCCGTCGGACAACGCGCCAGCGAGTTCCGGGCCGGACAGGCGGCCGTCACGGCCGACCACGATTTCGTTCAGCCCCTTCTCGCGCATGAGCGTGCCGATCGACTGGCCCAGCAGGTGTGCCACCCGCGCCGTGAGCGTCTTGCCGACCACGCCGCGCACGTCGTAGGCGCGGAAGATGCTCGGGTCGACGGCATCGGCCGGGCTCTGTACCGGCGGCATCGCGGCTGGGCGTGCCACCGGCGGCGCGGGCTCGTGCTTGGCGGGGACTACATCGGACACCATCATCTCCTCGGGTTGGGTTTCCAGGCGCGGAGCCGTCCGGCCACGCAGCCACAACAGGTACAAGCCGCTGCCGATACCCAGCAGCGCCAGCAACGCGGCCAGCGGCCAGACGCGGGGCAACAGGATGAAGGCGGCCGGCAACGCGGCGCGAACGCTGAACGCGCTGCCCGGCACCGGTTTTGCCTCGTCCTCCGCCTCGGCCGATGCCGCGCCATGCGACAGCAGGCTGTGTTCGCCGCGATCGTCGCCCTGACGCAAGTCGATGCGACCGCTCCCGAGTGAAATGGACTCGAAACGGCGTTGCAGCGGCGTGAACGGCAATTCTAACCAGACCCACGCCTGCGGGCGCTGCACCGGGCCCAGCGGCTGTACCAGGCTCAACCGGCGCTGGCCGTTGTCCGATACGGTCTGCATGGGCAGGCTGTCGTCGGTCTGGGCGGCCATCAATTGCGCCGCCTTGGCATAACCGAACTCGCGGTAATTGGCGTGCAGCACCTCGTCCAGGCTTCCGCTGTAGACCTCCACGTCGAGCGCCTGCGGCAACCGCGCGCGCAGCGCATCGGCCAGTTGCGCACGATCGCCCTGCCACAGGGCCGGATCAAGCGTGGCGACCGCCTGTACGACCTGCTTGCGCTCGCCCGCGATCTCCGCTGCCAGCGCGCGTACCGCCTCGTCACGGGCAGCGTGAACGCGCGCTACCTCACCGCTTTCGCTGGCGATCAGCCAGGTCTGCCAGGCACAGAACAGGCCCAGCAACAGCAATAACGTGCCGCCGGCCAGCGGCAGCAGCTGCTGCCATGCCGCGCCGTTGCCACGCCCCCTCGTGATGTGTCTTGCCATCTCGCCCCCACCGATCGCAACGTCAGTTGATGCCTGGCTTCACTTGATGCCGGTCGAGCCGAACCCACCGGCGCCGCGTGCGGAGGGCGCGAACTCCTCCACCACCCGCAGGCGCGCCTGCGCCACCGGCACCAGCAGCAGCTGCGCGATGCGGTCGCCCACGCCGATGGTGTATGCGGCGCTTGCGCGGTTCCAGCAGGAAATCATCAGCGGGCCCTGGTAATCGGCGTCGATCACGCCGACCAGGTTGCCCAACACCAGCCCGTGTTTGTGGCCCAGTCCCGAGCGCGGCACGATCAGCGCGCACCAGTTCGGGTCACCGATGTGGATGGCGATGCCGCTGGGCACCAGCGCGCTCTGCCCGGGCGCCAGCGTGAGCGGCGATTCGATCGCCGCGCGCAGGTCCATGCCGGCGCTGCCGGCGGTAGCTGCCTCGGGCAGCGGGATGGTCTCACCCAGGCGCGGGTCCAGGATTTTCAGCTCGACGTCGATCATGCGCGTGCGGCCCGGTGGCGCGCCGCGACGCATTGGACCAGCCGCGCAGCCAGCTCACGCTTGGAGGCGCGTGGCAGCTCTTCGCCGCCGCCGGGCCAGTACAGACTCAACGCGTTGTCGTCGGCCTCGAAGCCGAGGCCGGCGCCGACGCGGTTGGCGGCGATCATGTCCAGGCCCTTGCGGGTGAGCTTGTCCTGCGCATACGCCGCCACGTCGTGCGTCTCGGCAGCGAAGCCGACCAGGAACGGATGCGGATGCATGGCGGCCAGGTCCTTGAGGATGTCCGGGTTCTCGGCAAGGTCGAGCACCAGCGGGGCGCCATCGTGCTTCTTGAGCTTGCGCTCGGCCACCTGGGCCGGGCGATAGTCGCCCACCGCGGCGGCGGCGATGTAGATGTCGGCCGAACCGGCGGCGTCCAGCACCGCGTCACGCATCTGTGCGGCGCTGCGCACGTCCACGCGACGCGCCACGCCGGCAGGCGTCGGCAAGCTGACGGGACCGGCGACCAGCGTCACCTGCGCGTCGGCGGCGGCCGCCGCCTCGGCCACGGCAAAGCCCATGCGGCCGGAACTGCGGTTGCCGATGAAACGCACCGGGTCGATGTCTTCATAGGTCGGCCCGGCGCTCACCACCACGTGCAGGCCGGCCAACGCGCCGTTGCCAAAGGAGGCGACCAGCGCGTCGCGCAGTTCCGCCGGCTCGAGCATGCGGCCCGAGCCGATGTCGCCGCAGGCCTGTTCGCCGGCGGCGGGACCCAGCACGGCCACCCCGCGCGAGCGCAACGTGGCGAGGTTCGCCTGCACCGCAGGATGCGCCCACATCTGCTGGTTCATCGCCGGGGCCACATAAAGCGGCGCGGCGCTGGCCAGGCATAGCGTGGAGAGCAGATCGTCGGCGTAGCCGTGCGCCAGGCGGGCCAGGAGGTCGGCGCTGGCCGGGGCGATCAGCACCCGTTCGGCCCAGCGCGCCAGCTCGATATGGCCCATCGCCGCTTCGGCACCCTCGTCCCACAGCGAGACCCGCACCGGCTGGCCGGAGAGCGCCTGGAACGTGGTCGTGCCGACGAAATGCGTCGCCCCCTCGGTCATCACCACGCGCACCTCGGCGCCCTGCTCGCGCAGCCGGCGCACCAGTTCACAGGACTTGTAGGCGGCGATACCCGCCGAGACGCCGAGCAGGATGCGACGTTGGGCAAGACTCATGTAGGACGGGCCTGACAATCGGGCGGAGCGCTAGCTTACCGGATTCATCAAGGACCACTGCTGCCCCCGGTCGCACTCCGACGGGCACGATCGACCGGATGAGTATCCGTCACTGGCCCAGCGGCGAACGTCCGCGCGAAAAGCTGCTGCAGCATGGCAGCGCGACCCTTTCCGACGCCGAACTGCTGGCCGTGCTGCTGGGCAGTGGCGTGCCCGGCAAGGACGCCATCGCCCTTGGTCGCGAGTTGCTCACCGAAGCCGGCGGCCTGGGCGCCCTGCTCGGCCGCGCCGATGGTCCGGTACCCACGCCTGGCCTGGGCCCGGCCAAGCGCGCGCGCATCGTCGCCGCGCTGGAGCTGGCCCGCCGCAGCCTGGCCGAACAGCTGCAGGCCCTGCCCAGCCTGGGCAGCCCGCGTGACAGCGGCGAGTACCTGTCCGCCCGCCTGCGCCACCTGCCCTACGAGGTGTTCGGCTGCCTCTACCTGGACAACCGCCATCGTGTGCTGGCGTTCGAGGAGCTCTTCCGCGGCACCGTCGACGGCGCCAGCGTGCACCCGCGCGAGGTGGTCCGTGCCTGCCTCAAGCACAACGCCTGCGCGGTGATCTTTGCGCACAATCACCCGAGCGGGGTGGCCGAGCCAAGCGCCGCCGACCGCGCGATCACCCGTGAGCTGCGCGAGGCGCTGCAGCTGGTCG
This sequence comes from Frateuria sp. GZRR35, assembly GCF_051900415.1. Lineage (NCBI taxonomy): Bacteria > Pseudomonadati > Pseudomonadota > Gammaproteobacteria > Lysobacterales > Rhodanobacteraceae > Frateuria > Frateuria sp. GZRR35. The sequence continues at coordinate 21,315 of NZ_JBHZGL010000021.1, read as the reverse complement.
GCGTACGCGTGCTCGACCATCTGGTGATCGGCCACGGCACGCCGGTGTCGATGGCCGAGCGCGGCCTGCTGTAGCACCGCCGACAAAAAAGCGGCGCGCCGGGGAAGGGCGCGCCGCCGGGGAGCGTACCTGCCGGGGGAGAAGGCGGGTACGGAGCCAGCGTGGCACCGGGCCATGACAGGACGATGACAGCCAAGGGCCTTGACAGTCGCGAAATCATGCGAAACCAGTTATGCACAGCGCGGCCGGATCGGGCTTGCCGGCCGGAAGTTGCAGGCCAGCCTAAGTAGCTCGTGCAACTTGTTGTTTTTAAAAGCTTGAGTTCTTTACAAGCCGTTTTCGCGGCGTCGCCTGCCCCCACCACGACCGCGCGCCATCGCTTTCCCCACAGACTTATCCACAGACTTGTCCCGCCCCGGGGCCTGCTGGCCGGCAGACGCCGGGTGTCGGCAACCCTTCGTCGGTCGCCAGGCGCCCGAAAGGCCGGCCGCGGGCCGCTCTGCTAGGATTGACGGTTCCCATCGCCTGACGATTCCCCGCCGTGAAACAAGCACTGCGCGACCTGCTGCTGCAGGCCATCCGGACCCTGCAGGACCAAGCCGTCCTGCCTCCCGACCTCGAGCTCCCGCCGTTCGTGGTGGAGCGCGCGCGCAGCCGCGAGCACGGCGATTTCGCCACCAACGCCGCGATGCTGCTGGCGAAGCCGGCCCGCGCCAAGCCACGCGAGCTGGCCGAGAAGCTGGTCGCCGCGCTGGCGACCAGTCCGCTGGTGGAGAGGACCGAGATCGCCGGCCCTGGCTTTATCAACTTCTTCCTGAGCGCGGGTGCGTACCACGCCGAAGTGCGACGCATCTTCGCCGAAGCTGACGCCTACGGTCGCAACACCGTCGGCGCGGGCACCACCGCGGGCGTGGAATTCGTTTCGGCCAACCCGACCGGCCCGCTGCACGTGGGTCACGGCCGCGCCGCGGCGATCGGCGACTGCCTGGCGCGCCTGCTGGAAGCGACCGGCTGGAACATCAAGCGCGAGTTCTATTACAACGACGCCGGCGTGCAGATCCAGAACCTGGCGATCTCCGTGCAGGCGCGCGCCCGCGGGCTCGCTCCGGGCGACGCGGGCTGGCCGGAGGACGGCTACCGCGGCGACTACATCGCCGACGTCGCGCAAGCCTACCTCGCCGGCGAATCGGTGGTGGCCGACGGTCACACGATCACCGGCGCGAAGGATCCGGAAAACCTAGAGGCCATCCGCCAGTTCGCCGTGGCCTCGCTGCGCCGCGAACAGGACCTGGATCTGAAGGCATTCGGCGTCGGCTTCGACACCTATTTCCTCGAATCCTCGCTCTACACCGACGGCAAGGTCGACGAGACCGTGCGCGAGCTTGTCGCCCACGGCCACACCTACGAAGAAGGCGGCGCGCTGTGGCTGCGCACCACCGACTACGGTGACGACAAGGACCGCGTGATGCGCAAGTCCGACGGCACCTTCACCTACTTCGTGCCGGACGTGGCCTACCACCGCTCCAAGTGGCAGCGCGGCTATACCCGCGCGATCACCGAGCTGGGCTCGGACCACCACGGTTCGCTCGCCCGCGTGAAGGCCGGCCTGCAGGCGCTCGACTGCGGCATTCCCAAGGGCTGGCCCGAATACGTGCTGCACCAGATGGTCACCGTGATGCGCGGCGGCGAAGAGGTGAAGATCTCCAAGCGCGCCGGCAGCTACGTCACCCTGCGCGACCTGATCGACGAGGCCGGCCGCGACGCCACGCGCTACTTCCTGATCTCGCGCAAGGCCGATTCGCAGCTGGTGTTCGACATCGACCTGGCCCGCTCGCAATCCAACGACAACCCGGTCTACTACATCCAGTACGCCCATGCGCGGGTGTGCTCGGTGCTGCGCCAGGCTGGCGAGAAGGGTTTTGCCGTCGACCTCAAGCAAGGCCTGGCGGAGCTGGCACGGCTGGACAACGAGCACGAGCAGATCCTGCTCACCGAACTGTCGAAATACCCCGAGATCGTCGACGCCGCCGCCGCCAACCTCGAGCCGCACCTGCTCGCCGGCTGGCTGCGCGAACTGGCCAACGCCTTCCACACCTACTACAACTCGCACCAGTTCCTGGTCGAGGACGCCAGCTTGCGCAACGCGCGCCTGGCGCTGGTGGTGGCCACGCGGCAAGTATTGAAGAACGGGCTGGGCCTGCTGGGCCTTTCCGCCCCGGAGAGCATGTAATGGCAGCACGCAAGGGCAAGGGCCGGCAGGCCGTACGCAACCGCAAGGGCGGCTTCCCCGCCTGGGGCTGGGCAGTCATCGGCATCGCGGTCGGCGTGATCGCGATGGTGGCGCTCACGCGCCACTCCATGTTGCCGATGGCACCTTCGGGCCCGCAGCCGAATCCGCAGGCCACCGCGCAGGGCGACGGCGACAAGGGCCTGGCGCCGGCCGACAGCGCGCCGAAGAAGCCGCAGTACGACTTCTACTCGGTGCTTTCGGAGAAGGAAGTCCGCATCCCGGACGACCAGATCAGCGCACAGGCGCGCGCCGAGCAGCAGCAGAAGCAGCAGGCCGCCCAGCAGGCGCAGGCCGCGGCCGCGGCGCAACAGCAACAGGCTGCCAATCCCAATGCGCCGGCGGCGGTGAGCGAGAACATCCAGGCCGCGCCCGCCACGGCGGTGCCGCAACCGGCGGCCGGCAGCGGCTACCTGTTGCAGGTCGGCGCTTTCCCCAATGCGGCCGACGCCGAGGCGCTCAAGGCCAAGCTGGCACTGCAGGGTTTCGTCGCCAACGTGCAGACCGTGCAGGTGGGCAACCAGACGTTCCACCGTGTGCGGCTGGGGCCGTATCGCTCGGCCACCGAGCTCGAGTCGGTGCAGAACCGCCTGGCCGGTGCCGGCTACAAGGCGATCGCGCTGAAGGAAGGCCGCTAAAGATGAGCGGCAAGGTTGCCTGGATCACCGGCGCCACGTCCGGTTTCGGCGCCGCGACCGTCGATCGCTTCGTTGCCGGCGGCTGGCGCGTGGTCGCCAGCGGCCGCCGTATCGAACGCCTGCAGCAGCTCGTCGATCGCCACGGCGCCGACCACGTGCATCCGCTGGCCTTCGACATCCGCGACGAGGCCGCGATGCGCGCGGCACACGCGGGCCTGCCCGCGGATTTCGCCGGTGTCGACCTGCTGGTCAACAACGCCGGCCTGGCGCTGGGCACCGTGCCGGCGCAGCAGGCCGACCTCGCGCAGTGGAAGCAGATGATCGACACCAACGTCACCGCGCTAGTGACGCTGACCCGGCTGCTGCTGCCCACGCTGATCGAGCGACGCGGCGCGATCGTCAACATCAGCTCCACCGCCAGCACCTACCCCTACCCGGGCGGCAACGTGTACGGCGGCACCAAGGCCTTCGTCTCGCAGTTCTCGCTGGGCCTGCGCGCGGACCTGCACGGCACCGGCGTGCGCGTGACCTCGGTCGAACCGGGCATGGCCGAGACCGAGTTCACCCTGGTCCGCACCGGCGGTGACCAGTCCGCCTCGGACAAGCTTTACGCTGGCGCCCAACCGATCACCGCGGGCGATATCGCCGAGACATTGTGGTGGATCGCCAACCTGCCGGCGCACCTCAACGTCAACCGCATCGAGCTGATGCCGACCAGCCAGTCGTTCGGCGGATTCCAGGTGCACCGCGAGTGACCGTAGGGTGGGCTTCAGCCCACCAGCGACCTTGCGGCAAGAACCGCCGGGCCGAAACCCACCCTAGCGATCGCCACGCCCTGTAGGAGCGCACCTGTGCGCGACCGGCGACGCCGTGCGTCCCGGTGATACGCGCATGACGGTCGCGCACAGGTGCGCTCCTACAGGGAACATGGCCCGCCCGTTACTGCATGTGCCAGCCGTGGCTGACCACGACGCTCTGGCCGGTCAACGCGGCGCTCGGGAAGGTGGCCAGGAACAGTGCAGCCTGCGCCACGTCATCCAGCGTGGTGAACACGCCATCGACGGTGTGCTTGAGCATCACGTTGCGGATGACGTCCTCTTCGCTGATGCCCAGCTCCCTGGCCTGCTCCGGAATCTGCTTCTCCACCAGCGGCGTGCGCACGAAGCCCGGGCAGATCACGTGTGAGCGCACGTTGTGCGGTGCGCCCTCCTTCGCCAGCGTGCGGGCCAGGCCGAGCAGGCCGTGCTTGGCGGTGACGTAGGGCGCCTTGAGCACCGAGGCCTCGTGCGAATGGACCGAGCCCATGTAGATCACGATGCCGCCGCGGTCGTCCCTGTACATGTGCCTGAGCGCCGCACGGGTGGTGAGGAAAGCGCCGTCGAGGTGGATCGCCAGCATCTTCTTCCAGTCGGCAAAGAGGAAGCTCTCGATCGGGTTGACGATCTGCACGCCGGCGTTGGAGATGAGGATGTCCAGATGGCCAAACGACTGCACTGCGGCATCAGTACCGGCGTCTACTGCGTGTTCGTCGGTGACGTCCATGGCCACACCCATCGCGCGGCCGCCCGAGGCATTGATCTGCGCCGCGGTGGCCTCGGCCGCCTGCAGGTTGATGTCCGCGATCGCCACGCTCGCGCCTTCACGCGCGTAGCGCTCGGCGATGGCCTTGCCGATACCGCTGGCGGCGCCGGTGATGAGGGCGACCTTGCCGTCGAGACTGGCCATGAGATGTGCTCCGAAGGGGGAGCCCCGGATTGTAGGCCGCGCGGCGACTGGCGCCATCGGACTTTCGTGCAAGGGCCGGCTCTGTGTAGGAGCGCACCTGTGCGCGACCGGGAGTCTCGCGGTCGCGCGCAGGGGGCGCTCCTACATGGGACTCAGTCGGCGAGGTAGGTGTAGGCGGTCAGACCGGCGTCGAGATCGCGGTAGAGCGCCTCGGCGCGCTCGCCCTCGATGCCGGCCGCCGAGATGCGCTCACGGTAACTGCGCCGCAGCGCCGCCAGGTCGTAGCCGACGTAGTCGAGCATCACGTCGGTCGTGTCGCCACGGCGCACGTGGTCGAACACGTAGCCTTCGCCGTTGGCGCGCACGTTCACCGCGTCGGTGTCGCCGAACAGATTGTGGATGTCGCCCAGCGTCTCCTGGTAGGCGCCGACCATGAACAGGCCCAGGCAGTACTCCTCGCCCGCGCGGGGACGATGCAGCGGCAGGCTGACGTCCACGCCCTCGGCATCGACGTAGTGGTCGATGCGCCCGTCCGAATCGCAGGTCAGGTCCACGATCACGCCGCGGCGCGTCGGCGCCTCGTCCAGGCGCGTGACCGGCACGATCGGGAAGATCTGGTCGATCGCCCAGATGTCGGGCACCGACTCGAACACCGAGAAGTTCAGGAAGTACTTGTCGACCAGCTTCTCGTCCAGCTCGTCCAGCAACGTGCGGTGCGCGCGGTCGGCGGGCGAAAGCCGTCCGCGCACGGCGTTGGCGATCAGGTAGAACAGCTCGTCCAGCCGCGCGCGATCGGCCAGGCTGAGCTGGCCCAGCGCGTACAGCGACTGGCCCTCGGCCAGATGGTGCTGCGCTTCGTGGTAGAGCTCCAGCGGCGGGCGTTCGCCAAGCGCGGCGTGCACCTCGCGCAGGTGACGCAGCACCGCCGGCTCGTCGACCTGCGGCTTGGGTAGTGCGCCTGGGGGCACTTCCTCGACCTCGGTGACGCTGGAGACCAGCACCGCGTGATGTGCGGTCATCGCTCGGCCGGCTTCGGTGAGGATGTGTGGCGCAGCCAGTCCTTCAGCCGCCACCGCCTCGGCCAGCGATTGCACGATGGTCAGCGCGTACTGCTCCATCGAGTAATTGATCGAGTTGTGGCTGCGCGAGCGCGAGCCCTCGTAGTCCACACCCAGGCCGCCGCCAACGTCGACGATCTGAAGCGGCACGCCCATGCGCGAGAGCTCGACGAAATAGCGCGTGGCCTCGCGCATGCCGTTGGCGATGTCGCGCACGTTGGAAATCTGCGAGCCCATGTGGAAGTGCTGCAACTTGAGCGTGTGCTTGAGGCCAAACCTGGCAAGCGTCGCCACCAGCTCCAGCACCTGCACCGGCGACAGCCCGAACTTGCCCTTGTCGCCGCCGGTGTTCTGCCACTTGCCGGCGCCGATCGACGCCAGCCGCACGCGCACGCCGAGCAGCGGCTCGACGTCCAGCGCCTTGGCCTCGGCGATCACGTGTTCGAGCTCGGACAGTTTCTCGATCACGATGAACACGCGCAGCCCGAGCTTGCGCCCGATCAGCGCCAGGCGGATGTATTCGCGGTCCTTGTAGCCGTTGCAGATCACGATCGAGTTCGGGCGCGCGAGCGCCAGCACGGCCATCAGTTCGGGTTTGGAACCGGCCTCCAGGCCGAAACCCTGGCTGCCGGCGGCGACCAGTTCCTGCACCACGCCGCGCTGCTGGTTGACCTTGATCGGAAAGATCGCGGTGTAGCCGCCGGCGTAACCGGTCTCCTCGATCGCGCGGGCGAAGGCGCCCTGCATGCGCTTGAGGCGATCGGCGAGGATGTCGGGAAAGCGCACCAGCAGCGGCAGCCGCAGGCCCTGCGCCTTCGCCTGTTCGACGATCTGCGGCAGCGACAGCGACGGGCCGTTCGCGCCGCGCGGGCGCATCACGATGCCGCCGGCGGCATCGATGTCGACGTAGCCGTCGCTCCAGTAGGGCACGGCATACAGTTGGCGGGCGTCGTCGACGGACCAGGACGTGGACATGGCAAGGGTCTCCTTCGAGGCAAACGGGATCCATGCACGTCGCAGCGGCGAGCCTTGACGCATTGCTCGATCGAGCGGAAGGCCTGCCGGCCGGAAGCCTCGCACGCCGCGGGGCCGGTCAGGCTTCGTGGGCGGCCGGTGGCCGGCCCGGCGCGCATTGTAGCGGCGGGCGGCGGCAACAGGGGGTCAACGCGCACATTGCGTGCGCACGGATGCCGCTACAATGCCGCTCCTTTTCACGTCTCCCTTATGCAGGACAGCACCATGTCGCAACTCAGCTGGTTCACCGAGGCCCACCAGGCCTCCGGCTCTTCCATCGGCTTCCGGGTGGAAAAACTGCTGCATGCGGAGAAGACCCCGTTCCAGACCATCGAGATCTACCAGACCACCGACTGGGGCAACCTGATGGTGATCGACGGCTGCGTGATGCTGACCAGCCGCGACAACTTCCTCTACCACGAGATGATGACCCATCCGGCACTGTTCACCCATGCGCGGGCCAAGCGCGTGGTGATCATCGGCGGCGGCGACTGCGGCACGCTGCGCGAGGTGCTCAAGCACGAGGAAGTCGAGCACGCCGCGCAGGTGGAGATCGACGAGCGCGTGACGCGCCTGGCCGAGCAGTATTTCCCCGAGCTGTGCGAGTCGAACAACGACCCGCGCGCGGAGCTGCTGTTCATCGACGGCATCAAGTACATGGCCGAGGCCGAACCCGATTCGCTCGACCTCATCATCGTCGACTCGACCGACCCGGTCGGCCCGGCCGAGGGCCTGTTCAACGCCGCCTTCTACGCCAGCTGCCACAAGGCGCTGCGCCACGGCGGCATCCTGGTGCAGCAGAGCGAATCGCCGCTGGCGCACCTGGAACTGATCAAGTCGATGCGCTCGGCCATGCGCACCTCCGGTTTCGGCGCGGTCAAGACGCTGACCTTCCCGCAGCCGTGCTACCCGACCGGCTGGTGGAGCTGCACGATGGCGCGCAAGGGCGCGGACCTGTCCGGCTTCCGCGAGCGCGGCGCCATCAGCAAGGGTTTCCCCACCCGCTATTACAACGCCGACACCCATCGCGCGGCGCTGGCGCAGCCGGAATTCATGCGCGAATCCCTGGGCGACTAGGACCACGCTCCCGTTGGAGCCCGCTTGCGGGCTCCTGCAAGGGCACCGTGTGCCAGTCAGAACATCTTCTGCCGCACCTTCGGCAGCAGCACCAGTACCAGCGTCGCGATCGGCCCGAGCACCAGCGACAGCAGGAACCACAGCAGGCCGCTGCGGTTCTTGCCCTGGGCCAGGCCGGCGTTGATCAGCGCCAGCGTGCCCCAGCCGACGAACCATGGCGCGGCCTGGGGATCGGCCAAACTGGAAAACGAATTCACGGCATCTCTCCGATCGTTGCGACGGTGCACGCAAGCGCGCGTCGGGGAAGCGACCCATGCTAACCATCCGCGCCCACCCGTGCGCGCCACGCCGGCCACCGGATCAGGCTGGCTTAATCCTTGCCGGCTATGCTGCCGCTTCATTTCGCCCCAAGGAGAACGCGATGCCGGGACTGCGTCAACTCGCCCTTGCCCTGGTCTGCACGATCGGCGCCGGCATTGCCGCTTCGCCCGCGCTGGCGAAACAGCCCAAGGCCGCCGCTTCGGTGCAGCAAACACGCACCAAGGCGCTGATCGCCTTCCAGCGCGACCTGGTCAGTGTGCTGGCGCCGCGCGCCGATGCGTTGCCGCTGCTCGGCGCCGCGCTGCTCGCACGCCCGCTGCCCGGGCAGCCGAAATGGAACGACTTCCACAGCCTGATCGAACGCGCCGTGGCCGCGCCCGGCCACGGCCCTGCCGAACGCTGGGTGCAACTGGCCGACTGCGATGCCAAGGCCGACGCCTGCCCCAACGCCGACGCCCTTGCCGCGCTGGTCGCGCAAACCCCCGACAACGCCGCCGTATGGCTGCTCAAGCTCGGCCAGGACCTGCACAACGGCAAGCACGACGACGCCCGCGCCGACCTCGCCCAGGCCGCCCGGGCCAAGCTCTACGACGACTACACCGGCACCAGCCTGCAGGCGCTGGCCAATGGCGTGAGCACGCTGCCGCCGCCGGAAGCCACCCTCGATCCGCAGGTCGGCTCAGGCGCCGCCGGGGTGCAGGCGATGATCGTGTTCGGCATCGCCGGGGCGCAACCGCAGCCGGGTCTTCAGGCCACCGCGGAACTGTGCCAGGCGGCCGACGAGGATCAGACGTTGACTGCCGACTGCCGCCAACTCGGCAAGACGCTGGAGTGGGCCTCCAGCCCGCTGGCGCGCTCGCTCGGCCTGCATCTGCGCGACGTGCTCGCCGATGACGAGAACGAGCGCGAACGCGCCCGGCGCGAGCGGCGCGACCTGGTCTGGCAGGTGCAGCAGTTCACCCGGCTCGCCGCAAAAGCGCAGGCCGACAAGGCCCAGGCCCAGCACCTGCTGTCGCTCGCCCGGCACGGCGGCACCGAGATGAGCCTGATGCTGGCCGCGCTGCGCGATGCCGGCGTGTCGACCACGGCCCCCGCCAACTGGCAGCCCCATTCGGCGGGGAGTGGGAAACAGGAAACCGGAATCACCGAGCGCGCACAGCGCTAGAACCGCCGCTCACCCGGATTCCGAACGGCGCTTCGTCCCCGTTCCCCGTTTCCCGTCCACAAGCTACCCTTGCCCCAACCTTTGGCGAACAGGGGCGGTCCGATGCTGACGGTGCTGGTGGCATGCAGCAAAGGCGGTTGCGGCAAGAGCACGCTGGTTACCCAGTTGGCCTCGCACTGGGCACAGGAAGGCAAGCGCACCGCGATCGTCGATACCGACCGCCAGGGCTCGAGCTATCGCTGGGCCACACTGCGGCCCGACAGCATGCCGGGCGTGCTCGGGCTGGAGGGCCGTCGCGGCCTGCACAAGCTGCCACCGGATACCGAGCGCGTGCTGATCGATACGCCGGCCGGCAGCGGCGAGCGCGAGCTCGAACCGCTCCTCGAAGTGGCCAACGCCGTGCTGGTGCCGGTGCTGCCCTCGTCGTTCGACCTGCACGCCACGCTCGGCTTCCTCGACCAGCTCGCCGGGATGCCGCGGATCAAGCGCGGCAAGTTGCCGGTGGCGCTGGTCGGCAACCGCCTCAAGCCTTGGACCCACGCCAGCCAGGACGCGCTGGCGCAGCTGGCCGAATCCTCCGCCTTCCCGGTCATCGCCGAACTGCGTGACAGCCAGGCCTACGTGCTGCTCACGTCACTGGGCAAGGGCATCTTCGACTATCACTCCGAACAGGTGCGCAGCCAGCAGCAGGACTGGCTGCCGCTGCTGCGCTGGCTCAAGCGCCAACATTGAGGATTGCCATGCAGGAACTGATTCTGTTGCGACACGCCGAAGCCAACCCCGCGGCCGCCGGCGGCGAGGACTACGACCGCACGCTCAGCCCGCGCGGCGAACAGGAGGCGCTGGCGGCCGGCCGCTGGCTCGCCTCCCACGGCGCGCGGCCGGACCGGGTGCTGTGCTCGCCCGCCCTGCGCACCTGCCGCACGGCGGAACTGGCGCTGCGCGCGCTCACGCCGGACGCGCCGGTCGGCATGGCCGGCGAAATCTACGAAGCCACGCCGGGCGAGCTGCTGGCCCTGCTCGACCAGCACGCCGATGCGCGCTGCGTGATGCTGGTGGGGCACAACCCAGGCATCGAGCGGCTGGTCGCGCTGCTGGTGGAGGGCCGCTCGGACGAGTTCCGCGGCATGCCCCCCGGCGGGTTGGCAGTGCTGCACCTGCAGGGTGCGCTGGAGCCGGGCAACGCACGGCTGGATGCCTTCTGGTCGCCCTGATGCGTTTGCCCGCCGCCGTCGCGTGGCTGGCCCTGGCGTTCACCGCACACGCCTCGCCCTCGCACGTGTGGCATATCCAGAGCCCTCCCTCGCACGTCGACTTCGGCGTGCGCCTGCTCTGGCTGCATACAATTCATGGCCGTTTCGAGACGATCAGCGGCACGCTCGAGCCGCAGGCTGACGACCAGGTGGTGGTCGATGCGCGCATCGCGCTGGACAGCCTGTCGATGGAATCGCCGCGGCTGCGCCGCTGGGTCCTGGACGAGGAATTCTTCGACGCGACGCAATACCCGACCTTGCGCTTCATCTCCGCGCCCGTGTCGCGTCGGGCGCTCGACGATGGCGGTCCGCTGGACGGACAACTTACCCTGCGCGGCGTGACTCGCCCGGTGCGCTTCGAGCTGCTGCCGGCCCACTGCACCGCCGATGCCTGCACGATCGAGGCCCGCGGGGAACTCAGACGCAGCGAATTCGGCATGACCGCGCACCGCGCGGTGCTGTCCGATCACGTGCAACTGGCGCTGGCGATCGCGATCGCACGCGCGCCCGACTGAGCGCGTCCCACCGACCGTCCGATCGGCGGGCACGGCGACCTCGACGTGTACGGCGACCCCGTATCATGCCCGCCATGCCGCTGCGCCACATTGCCCTTCTCCTTCTGTTCGCCGCCACCGCGCTACTCGATGGCTGCACGCTCTCGCGTGCGCAGATCCGCCACGCCGACGCCGTGGTCGCGGCCACCGCGCCGGCCGCCTCCGCGTGCGACCGCACCGACCACTGCGCCCGGCCCTCGCCCCTGCTCGACGCAGCGCGGCAGGCACTGGCCGCCTCCACGCCCGCCAACCCGCGCCATCGAGTGGCGCTGCTCGATGCCAGCGAGCCGGCGCTGGTGGCGCGGCTGGACCTGATCCGCGGCGCCCGGCGCTCGATCGACGTGCAGACCTATATCTGGGACCGCGACGACGTCGGCCAGCTGGTGCTGGACGAACTGGTGCGCGCCGCGCGCCGCGGCGTGCAGGTACGCATCCTGGCCGACCAGCTGTCCTCCTTCGGCGATGTCGCCCTGCTCGACCGGCTCGCCCGGGCCAGCCCCAACCTTAAGGTGCGGCTGTACAACCCGACCTTCCACGAGGCGAGCACCTCGCCGCTGGAGTGGGCCGCGGGCATCGCCTGCTGCTTCTTCAAGTTCAACCAGCGCATGCACAACAAGGTGCTGGTGGTGGACAACACCGTCGGCATCACCGGCGGGCGCAACTACCAGGACCGCTACTTCGACTGGGACGACGACTTCGACTACGTGGACCGGGACGTGCTGGTCGGCGGCCCGGCGGCGCAGGCGATGGCCAAGAGCTTCGCCCTGTTCTGGCGGCACAAGCGCTCGGTGCCGTTGACCCATCTGCGCGACGTCAATCGCCACATCCTGGACCACCCGGCTGCATCGGAGTGGCTCGCGCCGACGTACGAGCACCCGCAACGCGTCTATCGCGTGGAGCAGGAGGCCGGCGACGCGGCATGGCTGCGCGCCCACGTGCTGGCCGACAGCCTGGAAACTGGCGCGGTGGATTTCTTCAGCGACCTGCCGGCCAAGACCGACCAGCCGCTCAAGCGGCAGGCGCGCCAGTTCACCGCCCATGTCATGCAGATGGTCGGCGCCGCGCGCCACGAGGTGGTGCTGCAGACGCCGTACCTGGTGCTCAGTCGGCGCGCGCGGCGCATCTTCGAGCGCCTGCACCAGGCAACCCCGCCGCCGCGCATCGTGGTCTCGACCAATTCGCTCGCTTCCACCGACGCCTTCGCGGTCTACGCGGTCTCCTACAAGCACCGCAAGCGCTATCTCAAGGACTACGGCTTCGAGATCTACGAGTTGAAGCCGCACGCCGCCGATCCGGCGGCCGCCAACGCGCGCGCCAGCCTCGAATGGATCGGCGAGGGCGAGCACGCCAACGGCGATCCGGCGCACGACGCCTCGCAACGCTACGTGGGTACCGAGAGCCACGGTCTGCTCGGCAGCCACGGCAGCAGCCAGCGCCCGGCGCCGCTGGTCAGCGAGGGGCGGCGCTTTGCCCTGCACGCCAAGTCGATCGTGGTGGACGACCGCTTCGCGATGGTCGGTTCGCACAACTTCGACCCGCGCTCGGACCACTACAACACCGAGGCCGGCGTGATCGTCTACGACCCGCGCTTCGCCGAGCAGTTGCGCCGTTCGATCCTGCGTGACACACAGCCGCAGAACGCCTGGGTCATCGCCCCGCGGCGTCCGGTGGTGCCGGTGCTGACCAAGCTCAACCAGGTCATCGGCGACTTGTCCGAAAGCCTGCCCCTGTTCGACTTCTGGCCGTACCGCTACGCCACCAGCTACCAGTTGAAGGCCGGTTGCGCCCCGATGCAGCCAGACGACCCGGCGTTCTACAGCTGCTACGAACCGGTGGGCGACTTTCCCGATGTGGCGCTGTCGCCGAAGCTGATCTACACGCGCTTGATCACCGCGTTCGGCTCAAGCGCGAGCGGCATTCTCTGAAACCGTGCGCGCTCCTGCAGGCGCTCACCTGTGGGTGATGCCCCTGCTGCGATGCACACAAAAAGCATCGTCCATGCGTTCGCTTCCACAAAGACTGTTTTACGGCGGGGTGGCCGGGGCGCGGCTGTCGAAGCGCATCGGCAATTCACCCCGCACACCGGTAGCGCCCGCCGGTACCGCGAAGCGCCAGCGCCTGACCGTGGCCAGGGCGTGCGCGTCGAGTACCGGATCGCCGCTGGACCGCGCGACGTCGGCCGACGTCACCCGACCGCTGCGGTCGGTGTCGATGGCGAGCACCACGCGGCCGTCCAGATGGCCACGCAACGCGGCCCATGACGAGGGTCCGGGCGGTGTATCGAGCGGCACCAGTTCCTCGGACACCTGAGCCGGGGGAGCTACCGGCTCCGGTTGGGCGCCGATCACGCGCGGCGGGGCATGCGAGCGATGGCGCGGCGGCATGCGGTGCAGCCGGGGCACGACGTGCGCCGCCGCGCGGGGCGGCGGTCCGGTCCAGTCGTCGGTGAAACTGCTCAGCCAATCGGTACCGGCGATGCCGACCAGCAGGGCAATGAAACTCAGGCTGGTGGTGACGCGCAGGCGCGGCATGGCGACCCGCTTCGGGTCAGCGCTCCAGGATCGCGACCACGCCCATGCCACCGGCGGTGCACACCGAGATCAGGCCGCGGCCGCTGCCCTTCTGCGCCAGCTCCTTGGCCAGCGTGGCGACCAGCCGTGCGCCGGTGGCGGCGAACGGATGGCCGACGGCCAGACTGGAACCGTGCACGTTGAGCCTGGCCGGGTCGATACTGCCCAGCGGCGCATCCAGGCCGAGCCGGTTGCGGCAGTAGTCGGCGTTCTCCCACGCGCGCAGCGTGCACAGTACCTGCGCGGCGAAGGCCTCGTGGATCTCGTAGAAGTCGAAGTCCTGCAGCGTGAGCCCGTTGCGCGCGAGCAAGCGCGCGACCGCCACGGTCGGCGCCATCAGCAGGCCCTCGCCGTGTACGAAGTCGACCGCGGCGACCTCCGCATCGCGTATCCATGCCTGCACCGGCAGGCCGCGCTTGGCCGCCCAGTCCTCGCCGGCGAGCAGCACCGCGGCGGCGCCATCGGACAGCGCAGTCGAGTTGCCGGCAGTCAGCGTGCCGTGGCCGGAGCTGCGGTCGAACGCCGGCTTGAGCGTCGCCAGCTTTTCCAGGCTGGTGTCGGGCCGCAGGATGTTGTCGCGCTTGACGCCGCGGAAGGGCACCACCAGGTCGTCCATGAAACCGGCGTCGTAGGCGGCGGCGAGCTTCTTGTGGCTCTCCAGCGCGAGCTGGTCCTGCGCCTCGCGGCCGATATGCCACTCGCGCGCCATCTTCTCGCAGTGGTCGCCCATCGACATGCCGGTGCGCGGTTCGGCCACGCCCGGGAACGAGGGCTTGAGCTCCGCCAGCGAGAACCCGCGCGTGGCGGCGGCGAGCTTGTCCTGCCAGCCCTTGGCGCGGTTGATCGAGAGCAGCCGCTTGCGCAGGCGCTCGCCGTAGACGATCGGCACGTCGCTGGTGGTGTCGGAGCCGGCCGCGATGCCGGCTTCGATCTGGCCCACGGCGATCTTGTTGGCGACGATGATGGCGTTGTCCAGCGAGGTGCCGCAGGCGCGCGCGGTGGTGATGCCGGGCGTGGTCGGCGCCAGGCCTGAGCTCAGCAGCGCCTCGCGCGCGAGATTCCAGTCCGACGAATGCTTGATCACCGCGCCCAGCGCGACCTCGCCCAGCTCCACGCCATGCAGGCCGTAGCGTTCCACCAGCGCGCCGAGCACCTTGACCGACATGCCGAAGTTGCCGACGTCGGCGTAGGCGGTGTTGTTGCGGCAGAACGGGATGCGCACACCGCCGATCACACCGACGCGCTTCGTGGTTTTTTCCATGTCCGGGGCGGTCCAGAGGCCTTCGAATCTCCAAAGGCTAACCCGCAGGCCCATGCGGCGGAAGCCCAAAAGCGTGAACGCCGGTGCGCTCCGTATAATCGGGAGTCCCCCGCCGTTTGGAAAAGCCGATGGACGCGCAACCGCTGATCGCCCTGCCCGCGGTGCTCGCACTGGAATGGCTGCCCGGCCAATCGCCCACGGCCGTCACCCTCAGCCGCGACGACGCCGACGCACTGGCTGCGCTGGTCGCCGAGGACCTGCATGCGTTGCTGCCGCGCATCGGCGAGGCGCGGCTCGCGCTGGCCGGCGCACTGTTCGATCCGGTCGAGCTGTTGCGCCCCGGCTTTCCCGTGTGGGCCACGCTGGACGAGCTGGCCCGCCGGGTGCCGCGCGGCCATCTGGAGAACGTAGTCGCCTTCGGCAGCCACCAGGGCCAGATGCCGGCGCAGACGCTGGTGCCCGAGCCTGGCCACGCCGGCGGCGCGCTGCGCCTGCTGCCGCTGTCGGTGCTGGCGACCGAGGCGCTTGCCGGAGACCTGGCCCAGGACATCGAAGTGCAGCTGGTCGGCCGCGGCGAGGCCGGCGCGCGCACCGCCGACTGGCTGATGCGAACGCTCGGCGTACCGCTCGAACACGCCCGTTACCTGAGCCGTAACGACCTGCTTGCGCTGACCTGCGTGCAATACGAGCACGTCAATCTGGCGCCGCTGTGGACCCTGCTTGAAGTCGCGTTGCTTACGCCTTACCAGGGCGAATCCACGCTGAGTGCGCGCGGCCTGCCGCTGCGCTACGCCGACGGCGCCGTGCACGCCGGTTCGCCCGCCGCCTGGCTGGCCCGGCAGGCGGGCGATGCAGCCGACCGCGCGCACGCCTTCGCCGGGCTGGTGTTCGAGTTGCGCCAGTACGCCGCGCTGCTGCAGGCACACCGGCTGCCGCTGGCGCTGGAACAGGGCGAGGCGGACGCCGGCTGGCTGCTCGAAACGCTGGCCGAGCCCGACCCGGCGCTGGCGCCGCCGGCCCTGTTCGCACACGAGGCACCGGGCCTGGGCACCGTGGCCCTCAGCGTCGCCCAGCGCGGCGCCGAAGGCCGCCCCCGCCTGCTCGCGCACGGTTACCCGCTTGCGCCCCAGGCACTGGGGCCGCTGGTCGCGGTGTTGGCCGCGCGCTTTGGTATCGAGCCCGCGCTGCAGGCGCTGGGCCGGGTGGTGCTGGACGAGAACGGACTGGCCGTACCGTCGCCATCGCGGCACTGAAAGCGGCCCTGCCGGCAGCGCACCCGCGTGCGCCCCGGCCGCACAAAGGTGCGTTCCTTCAGCCAGGGCCGATCGGCGGGTGCTTGTGGCATCCGTGCGATGGCAGGCGCATGATGGGATCCGGAGCAGGGGTAGCGCTCAGGGGGAGTGCCATGACCCAACCCCTTTCACCGGACGGATTGGCAGAACCGCCCGACGATGACGACCAGTCCGTCAGGAACTGGCCCGAACATGTACTGCGCGGCGTACCCGCGCTGATCCTCTACGTCGATCCCGACCTCACCGTGCGTTTCGCCAATCAGCCCTCGCGGCGGTGGCTGGGCGTGGTGGCCGGGGGGCTGGCCGGCCGAGCGGTCGGCGAACTGCTCGACGACGCCAGCGCGGCGCGCGCGATCGAGGCCCTGCAAGCGGCACTGGGCGGCCAGCCGCGTACCGTCGAAGGCGTGCTGTTCTCCGGCCGCGCGCACCGCTACATGCATGCCAGCTTCCAGCCCGACGCCGATGACGCGGGCCGCGTGCACGGCGTGTTCGCGGTATTCATCGACATCACCGAGCGGCATGCGCTGGAACTGAAGCTGCGCGAGAGCGAGCAGCGGTTTTTCGGCGCCTTCCAGCACGCGGCCATCGGCATGGCGCTGGTGCGCCCGGACGGCCGCTTCCTGCGGGTGAACGAAGCGGTCTGCCGCATGCTCGGCTACAGCGAGGAGGAATTCCTCACCCTGAGCATCGCCGATGTCACGCATCCGGACGACTACGGCAACGACATGGCGCAGCTGACGGACATGCTCGCCGGCCGCACCGACGCCTACCAGATGGAGAAGCGCAACCTGCACAGGGACGGCCACGTCGTGCACTTCCAGCTCAGCACCTCGCTGGTGCGCGACGAGCACGGCAAACCGCTGTACTTCGTCTCGCAGGTGGAGGACATCAGCCAGCGCAAGCAATACGAAGAGGCGCTGTTCCGCGAGCGCGAACTGGCCGAGGTCACGCTCAATTCCATCGGCGATGCAGTCATCGCAGCCGACCTCGACTTGCGCGTGACCTCGCTCAACCCGATCGCCGAAGGCCTCACCGGCTGGACCGCCGCCGAGGCGCGCGGGCGCCCGATGGACGAGGTGTTCCGCCTGCGCGACGCGCGCACCGGCGCCGCGCTTGAAAACCCCTTGCGCGGTGCGATCGAGCGCAACGCCATCGTCGACCTGGAAGGCAAGGCGGTGCTGCTGCACCGCAATGGCTTCGAAACGCCGATCGAGGACTCCTCCGCGCCGATCCACGACCACGCCGGCCATGCCATCGGCGGCGTACTGGTGTTTCGCGACGTCAGCGAGACCCGCGCGCTGGCGCTGAAGATGATCCACCTGACCCAGCTCGACACGCTGACCGGCCTGCCCAACCGCAGCCAGATGCAGGGCCAGATCGAGCAGGCGGTGACCACCGCGCGCCGGCGTCAGCAGCGTTGCGCCCTGCTCTACATCGACATCGACCACTTCAAGCAGATCAACGACCAGCACGGCCCCGCCAACGGCGACCGCGTGCTGCGCGCGTTTGCCGCGCAGCTGCGCCAGGCGCTGCACGACGAGGACATCCTGTGCCGTCACCACGGCGACGAGTTCGTGGCGCTGCTGCCGCAGGTGGAGGCGCCCGGCCAGGCCGCCAGCGTGGCGCAGCGGCTGATCGCCTACGGCGAGCGGACCACCGTGGCCGGCCTGCCCGAACTCTCGCTGCGCATGTCCGTCGGCATCAGCCTGTGTCCGGACGACGCGGCCGATGCCGACCAGCTGCTGCGCAACGCCGACAGCGCCATGTACGAGGTCAAGGTCGGCGGCCGGCACAGCTACCGCTTCTTCACCGCATCGATGAACGAGCGCGCCTCGCTGCGCCGGCGCATCGAGGCGGAGCTGCGCCTGGCGATCGCGCGCGAGCAGTTGTCGCTGTATTACCAGCCCAAGGTCGACGCCATGGACGGCCACATCGTCGGCGCCGAGGCGCTGCTGCGCTGGTTCGATGCCGAGGGCAACGAGCGCTATCCGACAGAGCAGTTCGTCGCGGTGGCCGAGGACGTGGGGCTGATCGTGCCGATCGGCGCCTGGGTGCTGCACGAAGCTTGTCGCCAGGCCGATGTGTGGCACGGCCAGCACATGGGCGTGCCGATCGCGGTCAACGTCTCGCCGCTGCAGTTCCAGCACGCCAACTTCCTGGCCGAGCTGCAGACCGTGCTGGACAACTGCACGCTCGATCCGGCGCTGCTGGAGCTGGAGCTGACCGAGCGCACCGTGATGGCCGGCGGCGACGCCACCATCGCGCTGCTCCAGCGCATCAAGCGCTGCGGCGTGCGGCTGTCGCTGGACGACTTCGGCACCGGCTACTGCAGCCTGTCGTACCTGAAGCACTTCCCGGTCGATGCGCTGAAGATCGACCGCGCCTTTGTGCGCGACGTGGAGAGCGACGCGGACACCGCCGCAATCACCCAGGCGATCATCGCGATGGCGCGCAGCCTGGCCAAGACGGTGGTGGCCGAAGGCGTCGAGACCGAAGCCCAGGCCGACTACCTGCGCAAGGCCGGTTGCGAGCAGCTGCAGGGCTTCCTGTTCGGCGCGCCGATGGATGCGACCGCGTTCGGCAAACTGCTGGCCGAGCAGCATCTGCGGCGCTGGGTGTCCGACCAGCCCGGATCGTAGGGTGGGCTTCAGCCCACCGCCCGTTTTTCCGGATGCGGGAAGGTGGGCTGAAGCCCACCCTACGGTCTACGTCCGCGGCAGGCCTTCTTCGTACATGAAGTAATGGCACGGCTCCATGCCGAGGTCGGCGTAGGTGCGCTGCGCGCGCTGGTTCTCCGTTTCCACGTACAGCCGCAACCCGACCGCGCCGGCAGCCCGCGCCTTGTCGCGCACCGCCGCGTACAACGCGCGGAACACGCCGCCGCGGCGCGCCGCGGGCACCACGTAGACGCTCTGGATCCACCAGAAGTCGCCGCAGCGCCAGTCGCTCCATTCGTAGGTGACCAGCAGGCTGCCGACCGCCGCGCCGTCCCGTTCGGCCACCAGGTAGAAGCCACGGCGCGGTTCGTCGAACACGCCCTCGACGCCGCGCGCGAGCACCGCGCGGTCGAGCGCCTTGGCTTCGGTTTCCTGCGCCATGGCGGCGTTCCAGTCGACCAGGTGGGGAATGTCGGCGCGGGTGGCGGGGCGGATGGTCGGGGATGCGGGCATGGGTCCTCCTGGGCAGGCGGGGATTATTGGACAACAACGAGGCCAAGGCCGGCTTTCCCGCGAACCCCGCCCTTCACCCTGCCCTCTCCCCGGAGGGGAGAGGGCTCCAGATCGTGCGTCACGACCATCCCGCCTCCCTCTCCCTGAAGGGGAGAGGGTTCCAGATCGCGCGTCACGACCATCCCGCCAAAACCTGCTCCCTCTCCCCTCCGGGGAGAGGGTTGGGGTGAGGGGCTGCTCTTGCGCGGAACCCCCTACGGGGAGCGCTTGCGCGACGCCCCCAGCTTCCGTGTCAGCGTATTGCGCCCCACCCCCAACGCCGCCGCCGCATGCTGCCGATGTCCGTTGTGCGCGGCCAATGCCGCCTCCAGCAATGTCCGATCGAGCGCCTCGCGGGCACGCGCGTGGATGTCCGCTTCGCCGCGCCCGAGCGCTTCACTGGCCCATGCGTGCAAGGCGCCGGTCCAGTCGCCGGCCGCGATCGGCGCGGCGGCCGTACCCAGTTCAGCGGCCTGGATCTCCGCGCCGGGTGCGATCACCGCCAGCCGCCGGCACAGGTTCTCCAGCTCCCGCACGTTGCCCGGGAAGTCGCGCTGCTCCAGCGCCTTGAGCGCCGCGCGCGAGAACCGCTTGGGCGGCAGCTTGAGCTCCTGCGCGGCCGTGGCCAGCAAATGCCTGGCCAGCAGCGGGATGTCGGGACGGCGCGCACGCAGCGGTGGCAGCTCGATGCGCACCACGTCCAGCCGGTGCTTGAGGTCCGCGCGAAACTGCCCGGCCGCCACCCGCGCGTCGAGGTCCTGATGGGTGGCCGCCACGATGCGCACGTTGCCGCGGATCAGCTCGCGCCCGCCGACGCGGTAGAACTCGCCGCCGGCCAGCACACGCAGCAGGCGCGTCTGCAGTGCGAGCGGCATGTCGCCGATCTCGTCCAGGAACAGCGTGCCGCCTTCGGCCTGCTCGAAACGCCCGGCCACGCGTCGCGCCGCGCCGGTGAAGGCGCCGGCCTCGTGCCCGAACAGCTCGCTCTCCAGCAGCTCGCTCGGGATCGCCGCGGTGTTGAGCGCGACGAACGGCTTGCCGCGGCGCGCGCTTTCCTCGTGCAGCGCGCGCGCGACCAGTTCCTTGCCGGTGCCGGTCTCGCCGGTGACCAGCACGTTGAGGTCGCTCGCTGCCACGCGGCCGATCAGCCGGAACACCTCGCGCATCGGCGCGCTCTCGCCGAGCAGCGCATGCGTGGGCGTGAGGGCCGGAGACGGCGGTGCGGCCGGCTGTTCGGCGAGCGCGCGGCGTGCCACCTCGACCGCGTGATCGAGGTCGAACGGCTTGGCCAGGTAGTCGACCGCGCCGGCGCGATAGGCGGCCGCCGTGGTGGCCACGTCGGTAAAGGCGCTCATCACGATCACCGGGCCGATGCCCTGGGCGTGCAGTTCGGCGAGCAGACCCAGGCCGTCCTCGCCGGGCATGCGCACGTCGGTCAGCAGCAAGGCCGGGCGCGACTCGCGCAGGGCCGCGCGCACCGCCGGCACGTCGCCGAATTCGCGCACGGCCAGGCCGGCCTCGCGCAGCGCTTCGGCAAGCACGTAGCGGATGCTGCGGTCGTCGTCGACGATCCAGACTTCAGGACTCATGGCAGTCGACTCATTCACTATAGGAGCCCGCTTGCGGGCGATGCTTCCGGTCCGGTGTCACGCAGAGCATCGCCCGCAAGCGGGCGCCCACAGGGTTCGGAGAACATGCGGGTCATGCGTGTTCCAGCGGCAGCCACAGGGTGAACGTGGTGGCGCCCGGCGTGCCGGCGTGGCGCAGCTCGCCGCCATGTTCATGCGCGATCTCGCGCGCCATCGCCAGGCCCAGGCCGGTGCCGTCGGCGCGACCGGACACCAGCGGCTCGAACAGCGTGTCGCGCAGGGCAGCGGGGACGCCCGCGCCA
>NZ_JBHZGL010000020.1:0-38097 GCF_051900415.1 Frateuria sp. GZRR35 | reverse complement strand
GAGAGCGTCCCGCGAGCCCCGGCCCCTCACCCCAACCCTCTCCCCGGAGGGGAGAGGGAGCTGATCCGGCCCGATCGCACATCACTCCAGCACCTGTGCGGCAGCCGCTCCCTCTCCCCACCGGGGAAAGGCTCGTGAGGCGCCTCGAGCGTCGGAAAGGCCACTGTAGGAGCGCACCTGTGCGCGACCGCCATCTTCCCGGTCGCGCACAGGGTGCGCTCCTACAACAGCCGGCGATGAGAGCGTCCCGCGAGCCCCGGCCCCTCACCCCAACCCTCTCCCCGGAGGGGAGAGGGAGCTGATCCGGCCCGATCGCACATCACTCCAGCACCTGTGCGGCAGCCGCTCCCTCTCCCCACCGGGGAGGGGGCTGGGCGACGGGGACAAGGCTAGCCTCGAGCGTCGGAAGGGCCACTGTAGGAGCGCACCTGTGCGCGACCGCCATCTCCCCGGCCGCCCACAGGGTGCGCTCCTACAACGCTCCAACGAAGGGAGCGTCCGGCGAGCCGACTTTCACTCCAGCGCGAAGGAGCCGCCCGCCGCTCCGGGTTCGCTAGCCGGCCCACGGGTCGTAACTGCCGAACCACCACAGATGCCCCTCCGGATCGCGGCAGCCGTAGCCGGCACCGCCGTATTCCTTCTCGGCGTATTCGTCCACGATCTCCGCGCCGGCCGCCTTGGCCCGCTCGTAGTGCGCGCGACAATCGGCGACCGTCACGCAGGCGCACTGCGTCTCGCGTCCGCCCAGGGCATCGGGCTGGGCCATGAGGCTACCGAAGCCGTCCTCGCGCACGCTGCCGAGCATCAGCATGCCGCCGCCGTAGACCAGCTGCCCGTGCGCCACGCCGCCCTGGCCATCGTCGTGTACCGCGTGCTTCTGGAAGCCGAACGCCTCGCACAGCCAGTCGATCATCCGATGGGCATCGCGATAGCGCAGGCAGGGAATGATGGTGCTGGGTCCTTGGTTCATCCTGAGGTCTCCGGGTTGGGAGCGATGAATCTAGGCCGTCGGCGGATGGCGGTCTTGTAGATTTCCGTCCGCTCAATCGAGCGGCAGGTGGTTCGGGTAGGACCCCCGCGCGGCCATGAACGCACCGGGTGTCACGCCGGCGAAGCGGCGGAACTCATGGGCCAGGTGGGCCTGGTCGCAGTAGCCGCCATCGGCCGCCATGCCGGCCCAGTCCACGTTGGGCAGGCCATGCACCTGCTCGACTACGGCGCGGAAGCGCAACAGGCGCGCGTACTGCTTGGGACCGTACCCGACCTGCCGACGGAACAGGCGCGTCAGCCGCCGCTCGGACACTCCGGTTTCGTGCACCAGCCAGCCGATGCGCGCCACCTGGGGCATGCGCTCCAGCCAGGCCAGCGCATGGGCGACACATGTCTCCAGTTGCGGCAGGCGCATGCGCTCTTGCAGCCATCGCTCCAGCAGGGCCAGCCGATCGTTCGGTTCGGTCGTTTCCAGCAGGCGCTGGCGCAGGGCGTCCGCATGGCTCCCGAACAGTCCGGCCAGGTCCACGTCGCAACCGGCGATCGCCCCCATGTCCTCGCCGGTGAGCGCACCGGCGCCGCCCGGGCGGAAGACCGCACCCATCACGCGGATCTGCTCGGCGGTATCGATGATCTGGCTGGACAGCTGCGGACCGCCCAGCACGCTGCCGGAGGAAGCCAGGCAGCGTCGCTCGGCGTCGTCGCTGTAGACGCGCGTCTGGTCCTCGTACAGGTTGATGATCAGCTGCGCGCCGGGTTGCGGCAGCACACGTTCGTAACGATGCGCAGCGGGCGGCATGTCCCAGTCCCACAGCTTTTCGACCAGCGCATCGAGCGGCGGGGCAGGCCGGCGCTGGTGGAAGGCCATGGTTGCCGAAGCCCCGCTCAGCCGGTCTCGCCCGGTTCGGGCAGACGGTGGATGCGCATGTCCTGGGGGCGGATCAGCGGCAACCTTTCGATGCGCAGCCGTTCCAGGATCGCCAGCAACAAATCGCTGCGCACGCCGCCGACCTCGCGCGGGCTGGGCACGTAGCCGGTGGCGACGAAGTGGATGCCCAGCGTGTCCACGTGCTCCAGCTGCACATTGGGCTCGGGCGTGCCCAGGATCGTCGGGTGGCCCAGAAAGGCATCCAGGATGATCTGGCGCACGCGCCTGGCATCGGTATCCAGCGGCATCGGCAGCTTGATCTGCACGCGACCCTGCGCATTGGCCAGGGTCACGTTGCGCACGTTCTGGGTAATCAGCTGCGAGTTGGGGACGATGACCGTCGAGCGGTCCCACATCTGGATCTCGGTGGCGCGCACGTTGATGCGCCGGATGTCGCCCTCGACCTCGGCCAGGCTTACCCAGTCGCCCACCTTCACTGGCCGTTCGGCCAGCAGGATCAGGCCGGAGATGAAGTTCTGCACGATCGCCTGCAGGCCGAAGCCGATGCCCACCGAGAGCGCGCTGGCGATCCAGGCGATGCTCTGCAGGCTGACGTTGAGCGCGGCCAGCGCCAGCGCGAACACCAGCACGCCGCCGACGTAGCCGAGCAGGGTGACCACCGAGTTCTGCATGCCCGGCTCGAGCGTGGTCTTGGGCAGCAACTGGTCGCCCAGCCAGCGCTTGAGCACGCGCACGGCGACCAGCCCAAGCACGAACACCGCCAGCGCCTCGAACACCGTGCTCGGGTCGATCGTGAGTTCGCCCAGCGTGAGGTTGCCGAAGCGTTGGCCCATGCGCGCGGCGAGGTCCTGCGGATCAGTGCCGAAGGGGGCCAGCAACGCGCCGATCGCCAGCAGCAGGATCAGCACGCGGCTGATCCCCGACAGCACCGTGGCAGCCTGCTCCAGCGTGCGCGGCGGCAGCCCGAACGCCGCTTGCAGGCGCTGCCCGCTGCGGCCGTTGGGGGCCAGCAGCGTGGCGATCAGGTCGTGCACCAGGTGCAGCAACAGGTAGAGCGCGCCGATCAGCACGCCGATCCACAGCATCTGCGTGGCGAGGAAGAACGCCAGCGCGATGTAGCCCAGCGCCACCGCGATCCAGCTGAGCACCACGGCCAGCGTCGCCGCGCCGGCAAGCAGCCCGACCCACAGCGGTCGCTGCGCCGGTGCGCTGCCGGAGGCGAGCAGGGCACGCCGGGCCTGGCCCAGCCGCAGCAGGGCCAGGCCGACCAGGCCGCTGACCACCAGCGCGATCACGCCGCGGGTCGCGACGGTCGCCGGCAGGCTGGCGCCGATCGCGCTGTTGATGCGCTCGACCACGCTGAGCAGCAAGGTGGCGGCGGCCAGCAGGCCCGGGAAGAGGCGCAGGCGATGGGCCGCCGCGTTGGATAGCGTCGGCAGGCGCCAGGACGGGTGCCTGACCGCAAGCAGGGCCCGGCCCAACCCCGCCACGAACGCGGCGAAGCTCACGCGCCGCACCAGCGACAAGGCCAGTTCGTCCAGGTCCGGATCGAGCGTGTCGTTCCAGTTCAGCCCCAGCCGCACGAGCTGCGCGGCCAGGCCGAACACCACCGCGGCGCCCACCGCGATGCCGAACGCCGTGGCGCTGCGGCGCAGGTGGCTGTCGGGCATCACGCGCGTGGCGAGGAAGACCAGCAAGCGTTCCAGCAGGAAGCGGCCGGCGAGGAGCAGCAACAAGGCAGCGCCCATGCAGAGCACGAGTGGCAGGCGGTTGGGTGCTTGCCAGGCGTCGTGCCAGGCCTCGGCGATTTGCGCCCTCAGCCGCTTCAGGCGTGCCAGATCGTCCGGCAGCGAACGGGCCGGCTCGGTCCAGAACGCGCTGCCCAGGGGCGTGGCGGTGCGCGAAGCGAGCTGCGCCTGGAACTGGTCGCGGCGCAGGCCCGACACCTGGGCGGCCAGTTGCATGCCTTCCTCGCCCAGCAGCTGCGCCTGCTTGACCTGCGCGTCCAGGTTCGACTTGGCCTTGTCCAGTTGCCGTCGCTGCGAAGCCACCTCGGCCGCCTCGGGTGGTGCGCCCTTGGCCGGTGCCGGACCGAGCACGGCCAGCCGCGCGTCGAGGCTGTCCATCTGCGGCGCCAGCGTCGCGGCGAGCTGCTCGGCCTGGTCCTGCACTGAGAGCGCGGTGGTGCGCAGGTCGGCCAGGGTGCGGTCGTCCGGTTTGCGCTTGAGCGCGGACTTGATCGAGTCGAGCTGGTCGCGCAGGTCGTCCAGCGCCTGCGCGGGCGAGACGGTGGGCGGGTTGCTGCCGGCCGGAGCATCCTGCGCGTGGAGCGCGGGAAGGGCCGCCAGCAGCAGGCAGAGCAGGAGTCGTCGCAGGAGAGGCATCCGGCCATGATCCGGTGGCGCCCACAGGCGGTCAATCGGCGCGTCGCGCACCCGTCGCGGGGGCGAATGGACATCGAACGAAGCCTTGTCCGCCGTTTCACGCGGCGCTGCGCAGCATGCCCCTCCCAACCAGCACAGGGTGGCATCGCATGGCGGCGAAGGCAGGTTCGAAGCGCGCAGGCGTCCCGATTGTCAATCCCGCTGGCATCGGCGGACGGGCGCGTCGGGGGGCGGACGGCGGGCATGCGCCGCCAGGCGAAGGCACGTCCCGCGGCACGCTGCCGACGATGCATGCGTCGGCGCGGCGGCGCGGCGCGGTGTCGGATGTTCGGCGGCCACGCAGGCGCAAGCAGACACGCATGCCTGGCGGGCGCTTGGCCGCAGCGATCCGTACTGCGCGCCTGCGCGCTGGGCGGGCGGCCGAGGAGTTCGGGTTGCGGCGATAGGGTGGGCTGAGGCGAGGCTTCCCTTATCCGCCTGTCGGCACCTTCCCCCGCGCGCGCGGGAAGGCTCGCGGACCAGCTGCGCGATTCGATTCTCCCCCGCGTGCGAAGGAAGGCTCGCGGGCCAGCCGCGCACTCCGATCCTTCCCCCGCCTGCGGGGGAAGGTGCCCGAAGGGCGGATGGGGGAAGCCTTGCGGGGAACCGCAAAGACAACCGCCCGCGAATCGACCGCAAGCCGGTATACGGATGACCGCCTCAGGCTCTAGAGTGCGCGCCGCGGCTCCAGGCCGCGCTCCCCCCGGACCCCGCCCGATGCAGACCCGCGCCGAACCCGTCGCCGCCGCCTTGCCCGCGGAGCCGCGCACCGCCTTTGCCGTGCTCGGCGCCATCAGCTTCTCGCACCTGCTCAACGACATGATCCAGTCGCTGATCGTGGCGATCTATCCGATCCTCAAAAGCGGTTTCGCGCTGAGCTTCGGCCAGGTCGGCCTGATCACGCTGACCTACCAGATCACCGCTTCGCTGCTGCAGCCGCTGGTGGGCGTGGCGACCGATCGCCGGTCGATGCCGTACTCGTTGCCGGTCGGCATGGGCTTCACCTTATGCGGATTGCTGCTGCTCGCGGTGGCGCCCAGCTTCCCCGTATTGCTCGTTGCCGCCGCGCTGGTCGGCACCGGCTCGTCAGTGTTCCATCCGGAAGCCTCGCGTGTGGCGCGGATGGCCTCGGGCGGACGGCACGGCCTGGCGCAGTCGCTGTTCCAGGTCGGCGGCAACACCGGCTCGTCGTTGGGTCCGCTGCTGGCGGCCTGGATCATCGTGCCGCACGGGCGCGGCAGCGTGGCCTGGTTCTCGCTGGCGGCGCTGCTGGCGATCGCGGTGCTGGTGAAGGTCGGTGCCTGGTATGGCCGGCACCACGCCAGCCGCAACGGTGCGCGCCGGCACCACGCGCTGGTGATGCCCTCGCGCAACCGCGTGGTGCTGTCGCTGGTGATCCTGGGGCTGTTGATCTTCTCCAAGTACTTCTACCTGGCGAGCCTTTCCAGCTACTACACCTTCTACCTGATCCACCGCTTCGGCGTGTCGGTGCAGAGCGCGCAGACGCACCTGTTCGTGTTCCTGTTCGCGGTGGCGGCCGGCTCGCTGATCGGTGGTCCGGTCGGAGACCGGATCGGGCGTAAGTCGGTGATCTGGATTTCCATCCTCGGCGTGGCGCCGTTCTCGCTGCTGCTGCCGCACGCGAGCCTGTTCTGGACCGGCGTGCTCAGCGTGGTGATCGGACTGGTGTTGTCCTCGGCGTTCTCGGCGATCCTGGTCTATGCGCAGGAACTGCTGCCGGGGCGCGTGGGCATGGTCTCGGGCCTGTTCTTCGGCTTTGCCTTCGGCATGGGCGGCATCGGCGCGGCGGTGCTTGGACATCTCGCCGACGCGCACGGCATCGAGTACGTCTACCGCCTGTGCGCGTTCCTGCCGCTGATGGGGCTGATCACGGTATTCCTGCCAGAGCTCGACCGACCTCGCCCGGGGAGTCTTGCCGCGCGCTAGGATGGTGGCCTGTGCGCACCGCGCGAACATACGAGAGGGAATCCATGCGCTCCAGCAACCCGGTACTGCGCGGGAACACCTTCCAGGGCCTGTTCGCCCAAGGTGACCGCATGACGATGAACGGCACGGTCGCCAAGACCGGGCTGCTGCTTCTGCTGGCCGTGGTGACCGGCGGCTGGACCTGGCACCGCTTCGACACGCTGGCCGCGGCCGGCAATGTCGCTGGCGCCATCGCCGCGATCTCCCCGTTCATGTGGGGAGGCTTGCTCGTCGGCTTCGTACTGGCGATGGCCAGCACCTTCCTGCGCCAGTGGTCGGGCATCACTGCGCCGCTGTACGCGATTGCCGAGGGTTTCGCGCTCGGCGGCATCTCGGCCTTCATGGAGCTGCGCTATCCGGGCATCGTGCTGCAGGCGGTGATGCTGACCGCGGGCGTGCTGGCGGTGATGCTGGTGCTCTATCGCACGCGGGTGATCAAGGTCACCGACCGGTTCCGCACCGGCGTGGTCGCCGCCACCGGGGCGATCATGCTGCTGTACCTGGTCGACCTCGGGCTGCGTGCGTTCACCAGCGTGCAGGTGCCATTCATCCATGAGTCCGGGCTGCTGGGCATCGGCTTCAGCCTGGTGGTGGTCGGCCTGGCGGCGCTCAACCTGACGCTGGACTTCGACCTGATCGAGCGCGGCACGCAGGCCGGTGCGCCGAAGTACATGGAGTGGTACGGCGCGTTTGCGCTGATGGTGACGCTGGTATGGCTGTATATGGAGATTCTGCGGCTGCTGTCGAAGGCGCGGCGTTGATGGGCTGAGGCAAGGCTTCCCCCATCCGCCTGTCGGCACCTTCCCCCGTAAACGGGGGAAGGCTCGAAAGGGGGGGGCGCTGGCCCTTTCCCATAAACGGGGGAAGCTCGGCAGGTGGGATGGCGCTGGTCCTTCCCCCGTTCCACGGGGGAAGGTGCCCGAAGGGCGGATGGGGGAGGCCTTGCCTCAAACCACCACCGGCTCCGGCTCCAGCCGCACCCCGAACTTCGCCTCGACTCCCGAGATCACCTTCTGTGCCAGCGCCCACAGCTCGGCGCCGCTGGCGTGGCCGTGGTTGACCAGCACCAGGGCGTGGCGGTTGGAGATGCCGGCGTCACCCTCGCGGTAGCCCTTGAAGCCGGCGGCCTCGATCAGCCAGGCGGCCGAGAGTTTCCAGCGGCCGTCGCTGCCGGGCCAGGCGACCAGTTCGGGGTGCTCGCGTTCGAGCGCTTCGCCCAGCGCCGCCTCGACGACCGGGTTCTTGAAGAAGCTGCCGGCGTTGCCGATGACGGCCGGATCGGGCAGCTTGCGGGTGCGCAGGTGGACCACCGCTTCGGCGACGTGGAAGGGCGCGGGTTTGTCCACGCCCATGCGCGCCAGCTCTTCGCGGATGCCGGCGTAGTCCAGGCGCAGCGCGTGCGTGCGGGGCAGGGCGAAGCGCACGGCGGTGACGATGTAGCGGCTCGGGTCGCGCTTGAACAGCGAGTAGCGGTAGGCGAAGGCGCAGGCGGCGTTGTCCAGCGAGACGACGCGGCGCTCCTTCAGGTCCCAGGCCTCCACGCTCTCGATGAACTCGGCGACCTCCGTGCCGTAGGCGCCGATGTTCTGGATTGGCGCGGCGCCGACCGTGCCGGGAATCAGGATCAGGTTCTCCAGGCCGGCGAAGCCCTGGCCCAGTGTCCAGCGCACGAAGTCGTCCCAGCGCTCGCCCGCAGCCACCGCGATGCGCGCGACCTCGCCATCCTGTTCGACCTGCACGCCGCGGGTGGCCATCGCCACGACGGTGCCGTCGAAGTCGCCGGTCAGCAGCAGGTTGCTGCCTTCGCCCAGCACCAGTAGCGGGCCGTTGCGCACGGCCGG
The DNA here is from genome assembly GCF_051900415.1 of Frateuria sp. GZRR35. NCBI lineage: Bacteria > Pseudomonadati > Pseudomonadota > Gammaproteobacteria > Lysobacterales > Rhodanobacteraceae > Frateuria > Frateuria sp. GZRR35. The sequence goes on along the minus strand of NZ_JBHZGL010000020.1, from coordinate 29,968 downwards.
GAAGTCGAGCAGTTCCGGAAGTCTGGCCGCATCGCGGACCTCGGCCAGCAGCCGCGCGCGGGCCGCCACGCGCAACGTATTGCGCGCCACCAGGGGCGCGTTTTCGATCAACGTGTAGCCGCCCATGTCGATGCGCTCAGCCAGCATGGTTCGCTCCACGCTGGCGGCGGATCTCGTCGACGCATTCGGCGACCAGGCGCGGTCCGCGGTAGATCAGGCCCGAGTACACCTGCACCAGATTCGCGCCGGCCTCGAGCTTTTCGACCGCATCGCTGCCATCGAGGATGCCGCCCACGCCCACGATCGGCACCTGCGGTCCCAGCCGCGCGCGCATGCCGCGCAGCACCTCGGTGGAGCGGGCGAACAACGGCTTGCCCGAGAGGCCACCGGCTTCCTGCCCGTGCGGGTCGCCCGCCACCGTGCTGTGGTCGATCGTGGTGTTGGTGCAGATCACCCCGTCGATGCCGGCCGTGCGCAGCACCTCTGCCATGCCGTCGAGTTCGGCCTCTGCCAGATCCGGCGCGATTTTGAGCAACATCGGCTTGCGCGCGCCGGCCTGGCTGCCCAGCCGTTCCTGCGCCTCGCGGAGCGTTTCGATGAAGCGGCGCAGCGTGGCCTCTTCCTGCAGGTCGCGCAGGCCCTGGGTGTTGGGCGAGGAGATGTTGACCGTGACATAGCTGGCGTGGCGGTACACCCGCTCCAGGCAGAACAGGTAATCGTCGACCGCGCGTTCGTTGGGCGTGTCCTTGTTCTTGCCGATGTTGATGCCCAGCACGCCGCGGTAGCGGGACGCCCCGACGTTGCGCACCAGCGCGTCGACGCCTTCGTTGTTGAAGCCGAGCCGGTTGATGATCGCCTCGTGGTCGCGCAGGCGGAACATGCGCGGCTTAGGGTTGCCCGGCTGCGGGCGTGGCGTGACCGTGCCGACCTCGACGAAACCGAAGCCGAGCGCGCCCAACTCGTCGATGTGCGCGGCGTTCTTGTCCAGACCCGCCGCCAACCCGACCGGGTTCGGGAAGCGGATGCCGAACGCGGTGACCGGCAGGTCGTCCGGCGGCGTGGCCACGAAGCGGCCCAGGTTGCTGCGATGGGCCACGCCCAGCGCATACAGGGTCAGCCGGTGCGCGGTCTCGGCGTCGAGTGCGAACAGCAGCGGGCGGATATGGTCGTACATGGCTTATCCGTTGAGGCCCTGGCCGCCGTCCACGCACAGCGTCTGGCCGGTGATCCAGGCGGCGTAGGGCGAGGCGAGGAAGAGGGCGGCATGGGCGATTTCCTCCGGCGCGCCGAAGCGGTCGAAGGGGATCTTCGCGAGCGTGGCCTGATAGAGCGCGGGTTCCTCGCGGCGGCGGCGGTCCCACAGGCCGCCGGGGAATTCGATCGATCCGGGCGCGATGGCGTTGACGCGGATGCGCTTGGCAGCCAGCGCCAATGCCTGCGAGGTGGTGTACTGGCTGAGCGCCGCCTTCACCGCGGCATACGGCGCACCGTTGCGGCGCGGGTGGAAGGCGGCAATGGAACTGGTGTGCAGGATCGATGCGTGCGGCGAGGCTTCGAGATGGGGCAGGGCGGCCCGCGAGGCGCGCACGGCGGCCATCAGGTCGACTTCGAAGCCCCGCAGCCAGCTTTCGTCGTCGTCACTGAAGCCGTAGCCGCTGGCGTTGTTCACCAGCACGTCGATGCCGCCCAGCGACCGGGCGGCGCCGGCGATGTATCCCGTGATGGCCTGCGCATCGGCAAGATCGCAGCTGGCAGCGTGCGTGGGGTGACCAAAGGCGGCCAGTGCCTGCCGCGTCGACTCGAGCGGCTGTGGATCGCGCGCGCAGATCGATACCGCCGCGCCTGCTCCGGCAAATGCCAGCGCGATGCTTCGGCCGATGCCCTTGCTGCCGCCGGCGACCAGCACGCGGTAGCCGGTGAAGTCGAAGGTGCCGCCGGGCATGTCAGTGGAAGAACGAGGAGCCGATGCCGATCGACAGGCCGAGCACGACCGCGGCAATGGCAAACAGCAGCAGGATGAAACCGAACGCCAACTGCACGTAGCCGAGCACGAGGCCCACGACCGCGAGCCCGTCGCCCTCGATCTGGCCTTGCGAGCGGCGGATTTCGCCGCGCGCCAGGTGGCCGCAGACGATCGCCACGATGGCGCCGATCAGCGGCACGACGCACCACGAGGCGATGCCGGACACCAGGCTGACCACGGCCAGGGCGCTGGTCGTGCGATGGACGGGAGGCGTTGCGTTCATGGCGTCGGTCCTCGCTGTGTGCCGGCTCGGCGGAAGGTTGCCATCCCCGGGGCGTCATGCCCACGGTCGCGGAACCCTATTGTGCTCTGGAACCCGGACAAGAGCTTCGCCAAAAGCCTCTCCCCCGGCGTTGCCGGGGGAGAGGGCGTTTCTTACACGGTGAACTTGATGCCCTGTGCCAGCGGCAGTGCGTCGGAGTAATTGATCGTATTGGTCTGGCGGCGCATGTAGACCTTCCAGGCGTCCGAACCGGACTCGCGACCGCCGCCGGTCTCCTTCTCGCCGCCGAAGGCGCCGCCGATCTCGGCGCCGGAGGTGCCGATGTTGACGTTGGCGATGCCGCAGTCCGAACCGGCCGCCGAGAGGAACTGCTCGGCCGCGCGCAGGTTGTTGGTGAAGATCGACGAGGACAGGCCCTGGGGCACGTCGTTCTGCATCTCGATCGCTTCGTCGAGCGTCTTGAACGGCATCACGTAGAGGATCGGCGCGAAGGTCTCGGTCTGCACCACGTCGTCCGAGTTCTTCACCCCGGTGACGATCGTCGGCAGCACGAAATTGCCCTTGCGGTCGGTCAGTGCCGCACCGCCGGTGCGCACGGTGCCGCCGGCGGCCTTGGCCTTCTCGATGGCGGCCTGATACGCCTTCACGGCCTCGGGGCTGTTGAGCGGGCCCATCAGCGTGGTGGCGAGCGTCGGATCGCCGATCTTGCCCTCGACCTGCTTGTACGCACCGACCAGCGTGTCCAGCACGTTGTCGAAGATCGACTCGTGCACGAACAGGCGGCGGGTGGTGGTGCAGCGCTGGCCGGCGGTGCCGACGGCGCCGAACACGATGCCCGGGATGGCGAGCTTCAGGTCAGCCGTTTCATCCAGGATGATCGCGTTGTTGCCGCCCAGTTCCAGCAGCGAGCGGCCCATGCGATGGGCGACGCGCTCGCCGACCATGCGGCCGACCTTGGTCGAGCCGGTGAAGCTGATCAGCGGGATGCGCTTGTCGTCCACGAACGCCTGCGAGAGTTCCGTGCCGGCGTCGTTGAACAGGAAGAAGATGTCCGGGAAGCCGGCGTCCTTCAGCGCCTCGTTGCAGATCTTCATGGTGGCGATCGCCGAAAGCGGGGTCTTGGGCGAGGGCTTCCAGATCGAGATGTCGCCGCAGGCCGCGGCCAGCATGGCGTTCCAGGCCCACACGGCGACCGGGAAGTTGAACGCGCTGATGATGCCGACCAGGCCCAGCGGCTGGTACTGCTCGTACATGCGGTGGCCCGGGCGCTCCGAATGCATGGTGTAGCCATGCAGCATGCGGCTCTGGCCGACGGCGAAGTCGGCGATGTCGATCATTTCCTGCACTTCACCGTCGCCTTCGGGCTTGATCTTGCCCATCTCCAACGCGACGAGGGAGCCAAGTGCGTCCTTGTGCTTGCGCAGCGCCTCGCCGCACAGGCGCACGGCTTCACCGCGGCGCGGCGCCGGAGTGGTGCGCCAGACCTTGAAGGCTTCCTGCGCGCGCTTGACGATGGTCTCGTAGTCGGCCTTGCTCGAGGCATGTACGCTGGCGATCACCTCACCCGTGGCCGGGTTCTGCGGCTTGATCGTGCCGGCGTCGGTGGTCTTGGACCACTCGCCGTTGCCGAGGTAGGTGCCGGACTGCGAATCGCCCAGGCCGAGCGCCTTGAGAATATCGTGGGACATGCATGACTCCTTTGGATCGGGCACCACGGGGGCGCCGGACTATTGCGAAACGACCATTCTAGCAGGGTGGGTTGGAGGGCTCTGCCGGGGGCTGAGGCAAGGCTTCCCCCATCCGCCCTTCGGGCACCTTCCCCCGCAGGCGGGGGAAGGATCGTGATACGGAAGCTGGAGCCTTGCCTTGCCTGCGGGACGGAGTGCAGTGATGTGGCAGGGCGGAGCCTTCCCCCGCTAGCGGGGAAAGGTGCGACAGGCGGATGGGGAAAACGGAGCGCGATCTGTCAAGCAATCGCGCCACTGGCCCATCCATGCCAAAATCCGCGCCTCGCCCCCGTAGCTCAGTTGGATAGAGCGTCCCCCTCCTAAGGGGAAGGTCGTACGTTCGAATCGTATCGGGGGCGCCAATTCAAGGCCGGCATTGCCGGCCTTTTTCTTGCGTCAACAAACCCTAGGCGAGGCCGGTGCTATACCGGGGCTTCTTTGCGGCACCGGCCGCGTCCCAGGGAGAAAGGCCTTGACCCGCCTGTCGCGTTCCGGCCCGCTGCTGCTCGTTACCGGCGTCGTCTTCATCCTGCTCGGGCTTGCGCTCGCCGCTGGCGGCATCTGGCTGATGGCACTCGGCGGTTCCTGGTACTACCTGCTCGCCGGACTGGGCCTGGTGGCCACCGGCGCGCTGCTGGCGCTCGGGCGCACGCTGGCGTTATGGCTGTATGCGCTGGTGTTGGTCGCCAGCACGGTGTGGGCGGTGGTCGAGGTGCGGCTGGACTGGTGGCAACTGCTGCCACGGCTGGACGTGTGGTTCATCCTGGCGTTGTGGCTCTGGCTGCCGTTCGTCAACCGCCGGCTGGGACCCGTCGACGCCGCGCATCGTGCCGTGCCTGACGGCTCGCTGCGAGGCGGGCGCTGGGCCATCGGCGTTGCCGTGGTGATCGCGCTGATCGTGGGCGTGGTCTCGCTGTTCCGCTCGCCACACGACCACCCGGGCGAGGTCGCCGCCGCCCGCATGCATGCCGCGGGCACCGCGCCGGCGCCCTTCACCCGACCTGGTGACTGGATCGCCTACGGCCATTCCGGCTACGGCGACCGCTACTCGCCGGCCGCGCAGATCACACCGACGAACGTCGACCAGCTCAAGGTGGCCTGGACCTTCCATACCGGTGATTTCCCCGGCCCCGGCGATCCGAAGGAGATCGCCAACGAGGTTACGCCGCTCAAGGCCAACGGCATGCTCTACCTGTGCACGCCGCACAACATCGTCATCGCGCTCAACCCCGACACCGGCCGCGAGATCTGGCGGTTCGACCCGAAGATCAACCGCGACGCGAAGAACTACCAGCACATGATCTGCCGCGGCCTGGCCTACTACGACTCCGGCGCCTACGCCGCGCAGTCCGCGGCGATGGGTCTTCCGGCGGACAGTGCACTGGCAGCCGCGGCTTCCGCGCCGACACCGCCGGGCGCCGTGGCGCCGACCGCGATCAAGGTCGACACCTGCCCGCGGCGCATTTTCGCGCCCACCGCGGACGCCACCATCGTGGCGATCAACGCCGACAACGGCCAGCCGTGCCGCGACTTCGGCGACAACGGCACGATCGGCCTGTACCACGACCAGCCGATGAAGAAGCCGGGCTACCTCAACCCGACCTCGCCGCCGACGGTCACCCGCCACGTACTGATCGTGGGCGCCAGCGTCACCGATAACGCGTCCACCGACGAGCCCTCGGGCGTGATCCGCGGTTATGACATCGACAGCGGTCGCCTGCTGTGGAACTGGGACCCGTCCGAGCCGCACCAGACCCAGCCGCTGCCGCCGGGGCAGACGTACATCCGCAACTCCCCCAATGCGTGGAGCGTGTTCAGCGTCGACGAGAAGCTGGGCCTGGTCTACCTGCCAATGGGCAACCAGACGCCGGACATCTGGGGCGGCCGGCGCGACCCGCAGGGCGAGCAGTACAGCAGTTCCATCGTCGCGCTGGACATCGCCACCGGCCAGGTGCGCTGGGTCTACCAGACCGTTCACCACGACCTGTGGGACATGGACATCGGTGGCCAACCGACGCTGGTCGACCTGGATACGCCGGCGGGCAGGGTGCCGGCGCTGGTGGCCTCGACCAAGCGCGGTGACATCTATGTGCTGGACCGTCGCGACGGTCATCCGCTTGTCCCCGCACCCGAGCAACCGGTGCCGCAGGGCGCCGCGCCCGGCGACCACGTTTCGCCGACCCAGCCGTTCTCCGCGCTCACGTTCATGCCCGAACGGCGGCTGCGCGAGGCCGATATGTGGGGCACCACGCCCTACGACCAGCTGATCTGCCGCATCACCTTCCGCAAGTACCGCTACGACGGCATTTTTACCCCGCCTTCCGTGCAGGGCTCGCTGATCTATCCGGGCGACTACGGCATCTTCGACTGGGGTGGCATCGCCATCGACCCGGTACGCCAGGTGGCCATCCTCAATCCGAGCTACATGGCTTTCGTCTCGAAGCTGTACCCGCGCGAGGAAGCGAAGGAGATGAAGGGCGACGGCAGCGAATACGGCCTGCAGGCGATGAAGGGCACGCCGTTTGCCGTCGACCTGCACCCGCTGCTGTCGCCCGTCGGCGTGCCGTGCCAGGCGCCGCCGTGGGGCTACCTGGCCGCGGTGGACCTGACCACCATGAAGAAGGTCTGGATGCACAAGAACGGCACCATCGAGGACCAGGCGCCGTTTGGCATCCCGCTACCGCTGGGCGTGCCGAGCCTGGGCGGGCCGATGGTCACCGCCGGCGGCGTGGCGTTCCTGAGCGGCACGCTGGACTCCTACCTGCGCGCCTACGACGTGCGCACCGGCAAAAAGCTGTGGCAGGCGCGCCTCCCGGCCGGTGGCCAGGCGACACCGATGACCTACGTGTCCGAGCGCACCGGGCGGCAGTACGTGGTGGTGATGGCGGGAGGCCACCGCTCGCTGGGCACCAAGATCGGCGACTCGCTGATCGCTTACGCCCTGCCGAAATAGCTGTAGGAGCGCACCCTGTGCGCGACCGGGGAGATGGCGGTCGCGCACAGGGTGCGCTCCTACAGGAAGCTTGCGCTCAGCCGGGCATGTCTTCCAGCTCCATGCCCTTGGTCTCGCGCACCGCGAACACCACGAACAGCAGCGAGATCAGCGCGAAGGCGGCGTACAGGCCGTAGGCGAAGCTCAACCCCGCCTCGGCCAGCGCAGGAAAGGTCGAGGTGATCAGGAAGTTCGCCAGCCACTGCGCGGCGGCCGCCACCGCCAGCGCCACCGCGCGGATGCGGTTGGGGAACATCTCGCCCAGCAGCACCCACACCATTGGCCCCCAGCTCAACCCGAAGAACACCACGTAGGCGTTCGCGGCCACCAGCGCGACCATGTTCCAGGGCGCGGGCAGGGTGAGGCTTGCACCCGTACCGACCGACTGCGAAAAGCACCAGGCCATCAGCGCCAGGGTGACGGTCATGCCGGCCGAGCCGATCGCCAGCAGCGGCTTGCGGCCGAGCTTGTCGACCAGCGCGATGGCCACCAGCGTCACCAGCACGTTGACGATCGAAGTGATCACCGTGATCGAGAACGAGTCCGCCTCGCTGAAACCCACCGAATGCCACAGCGCGGAGGAGTAATAGAAGATCACGTTGATGCCGACGAACTGCTGGAACACCGACAGCAGGATGCCGACCCATACCACCGGCAGCAGGCCCAGTCGCGAGCCGCGCAGGTCGCGCAGGCGCGGGCGGTACTCCATCTTCAGGCTGCGCTCGATCTCGCCCAGCTTGTAGTCCAGCGCGGCGTCGCTGCGCATGGCCAGCACCCTGCGCAGTACCTCGCGCGCCTCGGCCAACCGCCCGCGCGCGACCAGGTGGCGCGGCGACTCGGGCACGCCGAGCACCAGCGCGCCGTAGACCAGCGCCGGCACCACGGCCACCAGGAACATCCAGCGCCAGGCTTCCAACCCGAACCAGAGTTTCGCCGAGGCGCCGCCGGCCGTGGCAGCCAGCCATGCGTCGCTGAGCAACGCGGCGAAGATGCCGAGCACGATCGCCAGTTGCTGCAACGAGCCGAGCCGCCCGCGCACGTGCGCCGGGGAAACCTCGGCGATATAGGTCGGCGCGATCACCGATGCCATGCCCACGCCGACGCCGCCGACGACGCGCCACAGGATCAGGTCCCACATGCCGGTGACCAGGCCCGAGCCGATCGCGCTGGCCGCCAACAGCAGTGCCGCGACCTGCATGGTGCGCACGCGGCCCAGGCGGTCGGCCAGTGTGCCTGCGTACCAGGCACCGGCAGCAGAGCCGAGCAGGGCGCAGGACACGGCCAGGCCGATCCGGGCTGCATCCAGTGCGAAACCGCCACGGATCGCTTCCACCGCGCCGTTGATCACGGCGGTGTCGAAACCGAACAGGAAGCCGCCGAGCGCCGCCGCGGCGGCAATCAGCACGATGCGGGCCGTGGCCCGTTGTTCCAGTGCCAGGTCCACTGGCGTCTCCCGCGTACTCATGTGTGCTTCCCCCGAAGGTCCCCAGGAATACATCTGGTGCGAGTCTGGCTGCTGCCGCGTTCGGCGTCCGGCTGAATACGTATGCATGGGCGCCGGCACGCCGCGACGGGCCGATGGTAATGTTGTGCGAGCCGCCAGGACCAGAGGTTCGCCGCAGTGAGCAAGGCCAAAGCGACGTCGATCGACATCGCCCATCTGGCGGGGGTATCCCAGGCCACGGTATCGCGCGCCCTGCGTGGCAGTCCGCTGGTCAGCGAGGAAACCCGCGAGCGCATCCGTGCGGCGGCGGAGCAGCTCAACTACAAGGTCGACAAGAACGCCTCCAACCTGCGCCTGCAGCATTCGGGCACGCTGGCGTTGCTGCTGTTCGAGGACCCTACTACCGACGGTTCGAACATCAACCCGTTCTTTCTCTCGATGCTCGGCTCGATCACCCGGGCCTGCGCGCGGCAGGGTTACGACCTGCTAGTGTCGTTCCAGCAGTTCTCCAATGACTGGCATGCCGACTACGCCGACAGCAAGAAAGCCGACGGCATCATCCTGCTCGGCTACGGCGATTACCTGGCCTATCGCGCGCGACTGGAAAAGCTGGTGGAGATCGGCACGCGCTTCGTGCGCTGGGGCGCGGTGCAGCCCGACCAGCCGGGCGTGTCGGTCGGCTGCGACAACTTCAGCGGCGGCCAGGCGATCGCGCGGCACTTCACCGAACAGGGCTGTCGGCGGATTGCGTTCCTTGGTGATGCCTCCAGCCACTATCCGGAATTTTTCGAGCGCTACCGCGGCTATGCCGACGCGCTGCAGGAGGCTGGGTTGGAGGTTGACGACGCCTTGCAGGTGGACGCCGAAAGCACGCAACTGTGCGGCCATACGGCCATGTCCGAGTTGCTCGCGCGCGATGTGCCGTTCGACGCGGTGTTCGCCGCCAGCGACCTGATCGCCATCGGCGCGATGAGTGCGCTGGCCGAGCGCGGCTACAAGGTGCCGGCCGACGTGCCGGTCGCCGGCTTCGATGACATTCCGATGGCGCGCTTCGCCAGCCCGCCGCTCACCACCGTGCTGCAGGACACGCGCAGTGCGGGCGAGGTATTGGTCGAGAACCTGCTGATGATGGTCCGCGGCGAGCCGGCCGAGAGCGTGATGCTGCCGGTGAAGCTGATGGTGCGCCAGTCGAGCGTGCGGCCCAGGTAATTCGCATCTCCCTGTAGGAGCGCCCTTGGGCGCGACCGGGACACTCCCGTCGCGCCCAAGGGCGCTCCTATAGGGAAGGTCATCGGCGCGGTGGGAACGCCCAGCGCAGGAATACGGGCAGCATCTTCGCCCACGAGGCCTGCTGGTGGTGGCCGCCAGGCAGCAGGAACACCGTCACGTCGGCATCCGGAGCGGTGGTGGCGTAGCCGAGCTGGCGCAAGCCCCCGTGCTTCACGCCCTCGCCGCGATAGCCATCGACCAGATCTTGCAGATCGTCGATCACGTCGATCACGCCATCGTGGTCGCGATCGTTCGTCTCTTCGACCGTTCCCGCCGCGAACCAGAACTTCAGCCCTTCACGCCGCGGACCGCGATCGACCATTGCCTGCGCCAGCCGGGTACGTTGCACGGTCGCTGCGTCGCTGCGATCGCCCGCCAGCCAGAACGAGGGCGACATGGCGCCGACCTGGCCGAACACGTCCGGATATTCCCAGCCCAGGTTGAACGCGTTGAGCGCGCCGAGCGACCAGCCCATCACCGTGCGCTGACGGGCGTCGGCGCGGGTGCGGTAGTGCGCGTCGATGTACGGCACCAACGCGGTGGCAACCCACGATGAGTAGTCGGCAGCCCTCAGGCCGATCGCGCCGATCCTCGATTTGCCGACCACGCTCTGCCCGCGCTGGCGATCGGAAAGCCCATAGCCGCTGGCACGGTCCTGCAGCATGTCGATGGCGACGACGATGACGGGCTCGATCGCGTGTTCGTCGTACAACGTTGTGAGCGTCGGCTGCAGCCCCACCGCCTGCATGTCCTGGCCATCGTTGGCGTACAGCACCGGATACCGGCCGGTCGAGTCCGCATAGCCGGGCGGGAGGTAGACCGCGACGTGGATGCGCTCGGGCGCGAAGGCCGGGCTCTCCAGCTCGAGCCTCTGCGTCTGCGCGCGTGCCGCGCAGGGAAGCAGCAGGAGCAGGGCGAACCACCAAGCCGCCTGGAACCGCGTAGGGTGGGCTTCAGCCCACCGCGCACGGTACGTCGACGGGCGGTGGGCTGAAGCCCACCCTACAAGGCAGTCATTCATCCGGATGGCTCTTATCGCGCATCAGGCGGGTCAGCTCGGCGACGAGGTCGGGGCGGGTGGCCGGGGCGTCGAGCAGATACACCGACACGTCGTGTGGCTCCACGCTCGCGCCCAGCGCGCCGCCCGCCGCCACGTCGACTGCTGCGCCACCCAGCGCCGCCTGCCAGCGGCCCGGCTGCAGGTACCTGGTCACATGGAACCGCGCGGTCTTGTCGCCCTTGTTGAGCAACACCAGCGCGATCTGGTGCAGGCCGTCTTTCTGGTAGACGCGATAGAACGCCGCCTGATCGCCGCCCATGTGTTCGACCAGCATCAGCCCGCGCTGCAGGGCCGGCGTGCGTTCACGCAGGTTGGCGATGCGCTTGAGCTGGCGGTAGATCGGGCTCTTGCCCGCCGCGTCGATGCGCGCCTGGCCGTAATAGTTGCGATTGCCCTCGTGTTCTGCACGCCCTCGCTCGAAGCCCGTTTCCGAGCCGTAGTAGACCGCCGGGATGCCGCGGGTGGTGAACAACCAGTTGTTGGCGTCGATGAAGCCACGGTCGCTGGCATCCATGCGCGCCATGTCGTGGTTGTCGTAGAAGGTGACCAGCTCGTACGGGTTGGCGTACGGGCCGTTGGTCAGGTAGAGCTTCGACTGCAGCAGCGCGTAGTCGCTACCGGAGTGCTCGAACACCGCCTTGATCGCGCCCTGCTGCGGGAAGTCGAGCAGGCTGATGCCGCCGTTCCTGGCCCAGGTGTACTTGCCGATGTTGTCCGGGCTGTAGTCGAATGCCTCGCCGTACATGAAGAAGCCGGGGTGCTTCGCGCGGATGCGCGCGGAGAACTGGCGCCAGAACGCGGTCGACATGTGGCTGATGGTGTCGATGCGGAACGCATCCGCGCCCTGGCCGATCCACTTCAGGTACGCGCCGCTGAAGTAGTCCAGCACCGCCGGGTCGGACTCGTCGTTGTTGGACAGCTGCGCCAGGTCCTCGTACGCGTGGTAGAAGCGGTGCAGCGGGTTGTGGCGTGGGTCGAGCTGCCAGGGCGGCAGGTTCTGCTCGTCGGCAATGAGCCTGCCGTGCGCGTCGAAGATCTGCCCGAACTGCGGCTGGCGCACCGGCATGGTGAACGCCGGCGAGCCGTGGTTGAGCACGATGTCCTGCACGACCTTCAGGCCGGCCTTGTGCATGCCGGCGGTGAACTGTGCGAAGTCCAGGTCCTTGCTCGGCAGGTGTTCGTCGAGCTGGTAGAAGTTGATGCCCCAGTAGCCGTGGAAACCGGTCTTGCCGCGGTCGGTGAATTTCGAGCCCCAGCTCACCGGGTCGCCGCCGGTGAACGCCTGGTCGGGGTTGTCCACGATCGGCGTGATCCACACCGCGCCGAAGCCCATGTCGCGGATGTAGTCGGCGTTGTCCAGCACGCCCTTGAAGTCGCCGCCCAGGTAGCCGATGTTGGCACTCTGGCCCTTGGGGGCGCCCGGCACCGGGATGTCGAAGGTGCGGTGCGCGCCGCCCTGGTCGCGATGGTCGTTGGACCGGTCGCCGTCGACGAAGCGGTCGGTCATCACGAAGTAGATCGCGTTGGCGGCGAACGGCGCGTCGGTGCCGTAGAACTCGCGCGGCGCGTTGTCTGCGTGGGCGATGCTGGCGCCGAGAGCCAGCGCCAGGGCGGCCATGACGGTCGTGGGTTTCATGTTGCGTCCTTGAGGGGAATCCGGTGGCTTGCCTATGCGGCCTGGGCGACGGGCGCAAGATCGGGTTCGCGCACGCGCAGCGTGCAGATGCCGGCGACGACCAGGCTGGCGCCGCCCAGCGCCAGCGCCCAGATCGGCTGGCCATGGAAGAACGTCTTGAGCAGCAGCCCCAGCACGCTGGCGGCCAGCAGCTGCGGGATCACGATGAAGAAATTGAAGATGCCCATGTACACGCCCATCTTGGCGGCCGGCAGGTTGTCCGACAGCAGCGCGTAGGGCAGCGACAAGATTGAAGCCCAGGCGAAACCCACGCCGACCATGGAGGCGATGAGCCAGCGCGCGTCGTGCAGCACCACGAACGACAGCAGGCCGGCGCCGCCCAGGCACAGGTTGACCAGGTGGCTGATGCGCAGGCCCCAGCGACGCACCATCCACGGGATCAGCAGGGCGGCCGGTACGGTCACGCCGTTGTAGACCGCAAACAGCACGCCGGCCCAGTTGGCCCCTTCGTTGTACGCCGCGCTGGCGGTATCCGTGCTGCCGAAGAAGCTCTGTGCCACGCCCTGGGTGGTGTAGATCCACATTGCGAACAGCGCGAACCACGAAAAGAACTGCACCCAGGCCAGCCGGCGCATCGGGGCGGGCATGCCGTACAGATCGCTCATCACCTGCTGCGGCATGCCGCGGCTGCGGGTGAAGGCAACCCAGACGAACAGCAGCCCGAACACGGCCAGGCCGCCGCCCAGCAGGTACAGCTCCTTCTCCAGTCCGAAGTGGGCAATGGCGAACAGCAGCGCGGCGCCCAGCGCCAGCAACAGCGCGCCCAGGCGCCATGCGCCGGAGGTGTCGGCCGGTGTGTCGGCGGGTGTCTCGTCGGCCTGTTCACGCAGTTGCTGTGGCGGATATTCCGGGCTCGTGACGATCGTCCAGAGGACCGCGCCGAGCAGCACGACGCCGCCGGCATAGAAGGCGTATTTCACCGTGTCGGGCACGCCGCCGGCAGGTGCGACATTGGCCACGCCGGCTCTGGCCAGCAGCCAGGGCAGGGCGGAGGCGACCACGGCACCGACGCCGATGAAGAAGCTCTGCATCGCATAGCCGAGCGGCCGTTGGCGTGGCGGCAACTGATCGCCGACGAAGGCGCGGAACGGTTCCATCGACACGTTGATCGAGGCGTCCATGATCCACAGCAGCCCGGCGGCGATCCAGAGCGACGGCGCGTTGGGCATCCACAAGAGCGCCACCGTGGTCAGCACCGCGCCAACCAGGAAATAGGGGCGGCGCCGGCCCAGCCGGTTCCAGGTGTGGTCGGACAGGTGTCCGACGATCGGCTGCACGATCAGACCCGTCAGCGGAGCGGCCACCCACAGGATCGGGATGTCGGCCACGTCCGCGCCCAGGGTCTGGAAGATGCGGCTGACGTTGGCGTTCTGCAGGGCGAAGCCGAACTGGATGCCCAGGAAGCCGAAACACATGTTCCAGATCTGCCAGAAGGACAGGGCGGGTTTGTTGGTCATCCGGGCGTTCCGTGGCGTGGGTGTTCCGTAGGAGCGCCCTTGGGCGCGACCGCGATATCCGGGTCGCGCCCAAGGGCGCTCCTACAAGGTTGCGTGGTCAAAGCGGGGCGATCAGCAAATCACCGACATCGGCGTCGTTGAGCGGTCCCGCATCACCACCCGCGCCACCGGTGTAGTGGGCGTTCTGGCGCAGGTAGCTCATGTTGAAGCCGTCCTCCAGGCTGAAGCGGCAGCGTGCGCCGGCCTTCGCGGTGAAGTCGGCCCAGGTGGAGTGCTGCAGGCGGACGCTGTGCGGCATCACCAGCGGCAGGCGCTGCACGCTGCCGTCGCCGCAATCGACCACCAGCCACTTCACCGCGGCGGTGATGCCGGTGTTGATCGGGCCGTGGGTATTGGCGTAGTCCAGCATGGCGCGATAGCGACCGCTGGCCGGGGCGGTCCAGTGGCGCGGCCAGGCACCGGCGACCGTTGCGCGATCGCCCACGCACGCCTCGGGACTGGGCAACGACTCGATGCCCTGGTCGTCGACCCGGGTGACACGGATGCATTGCAGCGAGTCGCTCCGTGCGAGCGTCGCGCTGCCGTCGATCGCGCCATGCCGGCGTCCGTTGACGTAGAGCACGCCCTTGCCCGGGCTGCGCACGCGCCAGTGATCGCCATCGGCCTGGACCGTGGGCGGGGCCGGCGTGGCGGGCGCGTACAGCGGCGTGTCGGTACGCAGTGGTTGCTCGGGCACCTTGATGGCTTTGAGCGTCACCACCGTGTGGTCCGCTTCCTGACGTGAGGAGGCCGCTACCAGCAGGTTGCCGTCCAGCGCGGGCGGGCGGCGCAAGGTGATGCGGCGGTCGCGCAACTGCAGGTCGATGTGGTCGGCGTCGCCGAACAGCGTCGGGACCAGCGACACCGGCAGCTTGGGTTCCACGCGGCCATCGCCGGTCAAGCCGAAAACGCCCTCGATCGCGACGTCGAGAAAACCCGCCACCGACCAGAGTTGCCGCGGCGAGTTGACCACCGGGCCGCTGAGGGCGCCGTCGTCGAGGTGGATGCCCTGGGTCAGCAGCTCGTAGTTCTCCATGTTGGAGCCGGCGAGCGCCGCGCCGCGGATGACCGAACGGATCTCGTGCGCGATGTGCGCCGGGTCGTCGACTGCCCGTGCCGCGCGCAGCGCGTAGGCGGTGACGAAAGGCCAGATCGCACGGTTGTGGTAGATCGGCTGGTCGGCGCGCTCGGGCCAGATCACCGGGCTGCCCGAGGCCCAGGTCGGATAGTTCGCCAACGCCTGGCGCGCGCGCGCCGGATCGGCGACACCGCTGGTGATGGCCAGCGACAGGCCAAGCAGGTCGTAAGCCTCGACCGGCTGGCCGTCGCCGCCGAGGTAGCTCATGTAGAGGCCGCGGTCGGCACGCCAGAAGTGCGCGTTGATCGCCGCCTTCAGCGCCGTGGCCTGCGCGCGGTAGTCGGCCGCGTGCGGGTTGCCGTGCCGGTCGGCCAGATCGGCCGCCAGCTCGAGCGCCAGGTAGTGCAGGACGTTGGTGGAAAGCGCGAACGACTGCGCAATGAACACCACCTCATCGGCCGTCCAGGCGGGATAGGTCTGCTGGCGCCAGTCCAGGAACGAGGTTTCGCCGCGATAGAGTCCGAAGGCCGGGTCGAACGCGTACTGACGATCCTGGGCCAGCGTGTCGCCCAGTGCCTGGCGCACCTTGGCCGCAAACCGGGCATCGTCCAGCAGGTGCCGGGCGCCCAGGAACCACACGATGCGGTCGGTGCTGATCGGCCAGCTTCCGCCCGAGCCGGTGTCCTGCATCACGTACAGGCCCTGCGGCGCGGAGGGCACACGTACCTCGGAGAGCTTGAACTCAAGCCCGTTGCGCGAGCGCGCCGGATCGAACCGCCACAACCCCAGGTCGATCGCGTAGGCCAGGTCGCGCGTCCACACGTAGTGCCACTTCTCGCCGGTCTCGAAGCAAAGACAGGGGATCGGCTGGCCGTGGTCGAAGGCGCCGTCGCGGATGGCGTCGACCGAATCCTGTTTGAGGTCCTCCTGCGCCATCGCGTACAGACCGTCGAACAACACGCTGCCGGTGGCGGCCTTGAGCGGCGGCGAGGGAATCACGCGCTGGCCGCTCGGCCATTCGAGCAGGTAGGCGCCGCCGGTCCCGCGTTGCATCGACACGTGCACGCCGTGCCAGTCCAACCCGTCGTGCCACGCCGGTTCGGGAAGGTTCGGCGCGGCTGCCATCGAGGCCATCAGCAAAAGGCTCAACATGGGTAGGGAGGCTCCCGGCAGGCATGGACGTGCTTTGGCGCTATGGCACACAGGCGCCCAGGTGACAGGGCCGTGCGGACACGGCCCACCCAGCGTCAGGCGGCTTACTTCACCACGTCAAGCGTGACGGTCTGGCCCTTGCCGGCGGCCACGCGTACCCAGGTCACCGGCCCGAAGCGATCTTCGCCGACGGCCCAGCCATCGTCGGCCGAGGCGCGCATGGCATCGATGCTGGCGAAGGCTTCCAGTGCACGGCCGTTGCTGCGCACCGCCTGCGCGGGTGCGCCGTGGAACTTCAGCAGCCAGGACGTCAACGCCGGCCGATAGCTGCCCTGTGGCGAGGCGATCGCGAAAGCGACGCTGCCTTCGTGTGCTTCGAGCTGCATCGACTGCAGGAAGTAGTCACCCTGTTCGTAACCGTAGGTCTTGCCGTCGTCGTCGTAGTAATCGAAGCGGGTGGCTCGGGCCGCCGGGAACAGTTCCACCGCCAGCTCGGTAAGCGGATGCTGGCCGACGAAGTCCATCACCGGCGCGACCGGGATGATCGCGCCATCGCGGATGTACAGCGGGATGTCGCTCCAGTGCTCGGCGTCCGCCGCGTGCTCGATGGTCTGGCCACCGGCATAGTGCTTGCCGCTGAACCAGTCGATCCACTCGCCCGCGGGGAGGTAGACCGGCTTGGTCGTCTGGCCCTGCTCGACCACCGGCGAGACCAGCAGACTGTCGCCGAACAGCCAGGCGTCGATGTCGTTGCGCACGTTCGCGTCGTTGGGCCAGTCGAACAGCAGCGGCCGGACCAGGCCCACGCCGGTGGCACGACGCTGGTGCTCGTAGCTGTAGATGTAGGGAACCAGCGACTGGCGCAGGCGGATCGCATCGGTCGCGGCCTTCTCGGCCACCGGACCGTAGACCCACGGCTGGCGCTTCTGGTTGAAATCGCCGTGCACGCGGAACACCGGCGTGAAGGCGCCGAACTGAATCCAGCGTGCGTAGTTTTCCGGCGTCGGCGGACCCTTCTTGAAGCCGCCACCGTCCATGCCCCACTGCATGGCACCCACATTGATGGCGCTCAGCATGCGTTGGCGCTGGCCGGCCATGGAGGCGAAGCCAGTGAGGATGTCGCCCGACCACAGCCCGTAGGCGTAGCGCTGCGCGCCCAGGTAGAAGTTGCGGTTGAGCGACCACACGCGCAGGTCGGACAGGGCGCGCTGGCCGTCATAGAGCGCGCGCTGCATGTCCATGTGCTGCAGGTCGACGGCGACATCGTCGGCTTCGTCGTTCCACCAGCCGACCATGCCAGTCTCGAATGAATGCTTGAGCGCCTTGTTGAAGAACCAGGCGCGCGCGGCCGGATCGGCGAAATCGATCTCCCGCACGGTCTGGTGCGAGAAGTAGTCCGGCGCCGGGTCGCTCTGCGCCAGCCAGTAGCCGTGCTCGGTAGCCTCGCTTCCCTCGACGGTGTCGACATGGATGCGCGGCTTCATGATGCCGGTCAGGTGCACGCCCTGGGCGTCGAGCAGCGTCTTGAGCCTGCCGCTGTCGCCGTCGGGAAACTTCTCCTCGTTCCAGCGGAATTCGCCGTAGTGGTCCTCGCCCCAGGCCTTCCAGTCGAAGTCGAGGGTGAAGTTGTCCAGCGGGATGTGGCGCGAACGGTAGCCCTGGACGATGTCCAGCAGCTCTTTCTGATCGATGCCCCATTGGCTGTTGGTGAAGCCCATCGCCCACTTGGGAAACAGCGGGCTGCGGCCGCTGACCTGCGCCATCGCGCCGAAGATCGCGTGCGGGTTGCCGAGGAAGACGTAGTAGTCCAGGCCGCCGTCGAACATGCGCGCGTCGATGCGTGTGTCGCCCAGCGCGATCTGGCCGCCGACTCCGTCGATCAGCACGCCGTAGCCCGCGGTGGTCCAGACGAACGGTGCGCCGGCGTGGCCCTGCTCACCGGCCGTGACCGGACGGTAGCCATCGCGCAGCAGGCCGGCGGTGGCCGGCTCGGTGGCGTCGAAGCCGCCGATGCCGTACATCGGCTCGCCCTTGGCGTGGATCAGGCTCAGGCGGCCCTGGCCCAGCGACGGAAGCGCGAACTGGCGCAGCAGCGGGGCCTGGCCCGGGACGCCGATGCGCAGTTCGCCATGTTCCTTGTCCCATACGGCCTCCAACTGCGCGGAGTGCAGCCGGGCGCCGTTTGCATCGTGGGAAACCTCTGCGCTCGGGCGGCTGGCCGCCTGCAGGCCGGGATCGATAACGATCGTCGGCGCCGCTGCGTGCCCAGCCTTGCGGAACTGCACGTGCAGCGTGTCGGGCGTCGTCAGTTCGACACGCACCGTATCGGCACCCAGCGGAATGTCGAACCCCGGCGCGGCCGGGGTAATGGCAGCGGGCCTGGCCAGCGCAGCGTGCGCCCGGGCCTGGGAAAGCGATGCAGCAGCGGAAGAAGGGGACACCAGCAATACTCCGACAACAAACAACGTGATCGGCCCCGTCGACGCGCGCTTGAGCTTTGTGAAGAGCGCGTGCAGGCGACCGGGGCCGGGCCCATAGTAGGGGCCAGTGCGCGCGTCGGGACACCCGTTTGCATACGTATTCATTCGTGACATGGCGCGGTTTTCCGATGGTGCGGCGCACGATCCCGGGCAGCGTCGGGTGCGTGGAAAAACGGACTCATCCGTACGAGGGAAAGCGTCTTCGTACGTTGTGGACGCCGGTCGGCGCCACGGTCCGGGGATGGAGCTCACTGGAGTACGACCGAGGTGTAGGCGGGCAACTGCAATGTGGCGGCATCGATGCGGGCGTCCGGCAGGCTGGCCAGGCGCACCTGGGTGAAGCGTGCGAGCGGGCCGTCGAGTTTCAGTGTCTGTGGCTGGCCGGAAAGGTTGTGAACGACCAACACGTCGTCGCCAGCGTCGGCAAGCTGCCAGACCGCCACGTGCGAGTCGGACACGGCTGGGACGCTCAGCTTGCCCTGGCGCAGCACGGGCAACGTGCTGCGCCATGCGATCAGCATGCGGTACCACGCAAGCAGCGAATGCGCGTCGTCCTGCTGTGCATCCACCGAGACCGCGGGACCATCGCCGGCGCTGAATCGCTTCCAGCGGCTTTCGCCCGGACCGTGAGCCTCGCGGTGCCAACGCATCGGCTCGCGCAGGTCCGGGTCCGGCTTGCGGCCACGCATGCCGAGTTCTTCCCCGTAATAGATGAACGGCTCGCCGGGCAGGGTGAGCAGCATCGCGGCGGCCGTGCGCATGTGCTGCGCGTTGCCGTCCAACTGGCTCATCACCCGTTCCTGATCGTGGTTGGAAAGAAAGGGCGCGTCCTGACCGGTCGGGATGGCGCGGACGATGCGCCTGAGCAAGGCATCCAGCGGACCCGGGCGTTCCTCGCGCGCGCTGGCGACAAGCTGGCTGGCCAGCGGGAAGTCGAACACCGCATCCAGCGGGCCGAACCAGGGTTTTAGCTCGCCCGGCTGCTCCCGCGTGACTTCGCCAATCAGGTAGACATCCGGGTCGGCCTGCTTCATCGCCTGGTGGAAAGACGTCCACCAATGAAGATTCTTGCGCAGGACCGCGGGATCGTCCGTCTGCGTGGCCAAGTCGTAGTACACGTGCTGGGCCGCATCCAGGCGGAAGCCGTCGGCGCCCTGGGCGAGCCAGTAGCGGCCGATGTCGTCGATCGCCTCTCGCACGGCCGGCGTGTCGAAGTCGAGGTCCGGCATGTCGCCGGTGAACGTGCCCAGGTAGTGCTGCTTGCCCAACGCGTGCCACGCCGGTCCGCCGGTGGCGCTGGTGGCCGCCAGTTCGGCATGCGGCCCGGCCCAGGTGTACCAGGCATGGTGCGGGTCGGACGGATCACCGGCGGCGAGGAACCACGGATGCCGGTCGCTGGTGTGGTTGACCACCAGGTCCATGATCACGCGGATGCCGCGCGCGTGCGCTGCCTCGATCAATCGATGGAAATCGGCGAGCGTCCCGTATTGCGGATGGATCTGGCGATAGTCGGTGACGTCATAGCCGTGGTAACTCGGCGAAGGGTTGATCGGCATCAGCCATATGCCATCGACGCCAAGCGATTTGAGGTAGTCGAGCTTGGCGGTGACGCCATTGAGATCGCCGATCCCGTCGCCGTCGGTGTCGTACCAGGCGCGCACGAAGATTTCGTACCACACGCCGCTGCGCGCGGCCGGCTGCGCCAAGATGTCCGATGGCGCGGCGGCATGCAGGTTGCCGGCGCCGCAAAGCAGGCCCAGGCAAAGGGCTGCGAGACGGAGGACGCATCGCTTCGGCTTCATGCAGGACTCCCGTTTGCAAAAAAAAGGACCCGCCAGGTCGCGCGGGTCCGGGGAGAAAGACGCGCCGGGCGGGCGGGGAGGTGCATGCCCGGCGCGAGGCTTACAGCGCGTAGGTGAAGCCGACCAGGTATTGGCGGCCGAACCACTGCAGCGTGCCCGTCTGCGCTTCGTTGCCGAAGTAGGTACGGGTGGGCTCGTCGGTCAGGTTGTTCACCTGGAACAGCACGCTCAGGCCGTTCTTGAACGCGTAGGAGGCCTGGTAGTCGACCACCGTCTCCGGCGCGTAGTACACGATCTGCGTATCGATGGCCATCTGGTTGGAGACGAAGGCGCTGCGGTGGCGAACCGACAGGCGCGTGTCGAAGCCCTGGTTGCCGTAGAAGAGCGTGCCGTTGATCACGCGCGGCGACAGGCCCGGCAGGCCCATCGTCTGCGGCGCGCCACTGAGGGTCGAGGTCGAGGTGACCTGGCTTTGCGAGTACGAGTAGCTGCCGGTGAAGCCCAGGCCCGACCAGGCGCCCGGCAGGAAGTTGAACACGCGCGAGTACGACAGCTCGATGCCGCGCACGAAGCCGCCCTTGTCGTTGTTCACCGCCGTCTGGTACTGGCCGTTCTCGTAAGGCTGGCCCGTCGCCGGATTGATCGGCACCTGGATGCCGTTGCCCGCGAAGTCGTACGGATTGATCGTGTAGTCCTCGATGAACGAGTCGATGTGCTTGAAGAACACCGCCGCCGCGAACGCGCCGGTCGAATCGGGCGAGTAATGCTCGAACGACAGGTCGTACTGCTTGGCGTAGAACGGATCGAGGAACGGACTGGTGTTGCCCCACATGTTGTAGGTGTTGCCGTCGATCCACGAGCCGGAGCCGGTCAGCAGCTTGTTGAGCGGCGGACGCGACATCACCTTGGCGGCGGCGAAGCGCAACTGGTTGGACTCGTCGAAGTGCCAGTTGAGGTTCAGCGAGGGCAGGTAGTCGGTGTAGGACTTGCCACGGCGTACGTGGATGTAGTCGAGGCTGGTTACGCCCAGCTCGTCGGTGATCGGCTCGCCCTGGCCACTGCCGATCTGCTGCAGGCCGTTGGAGTACTGCGAGGTGTGCACCACGCGCACGCCGACGTTGCCGGTGAGGCTGTGGTTGGCCACGTTGGTGTCGATGTCGGCCATCACGTAGCCGGAGGAGACGTGCTCGTCGACCTCGGCGCTCTGGATCATCGTCCAGTTGGCATTCCAGTTCTTGGTCGGCGTCGGCGTCACGCCGTTGGCGGCAAGCACGGCCAGCGTGTTGATCGACAGGAAGCACGGGAACGAGGAAAGGTTGCCCTCGAAGCAGACCTTGTGCGCGTTCGACGGATCGAGCGCCAGCGGCGGCTGCCCGGCTGGGTACTGGCCAAAGTCATTGCCGTACTCGAACGCGCTGCGGTCGGCGTTGTAGGTACGGCGCGAGTAACGCACGCCCATCTCCAGCGCCGACAGGAAGCCATTGTCGACGAAGTCGTAGCGCACGTCGGTGCGGAAAGCCTTGCTCTCGTCGTCATAGACGTACGGATACACGCCCACCTTGCCCAGGCCCATGCGCGAGAGGTCGGTGTAGTCGTGGTTGAAGCCGACGGTGCCCGGCTGCATGCCGTTCAGGTGGTAATCGACCACCTCGTCGTTGGCCGCCACCGGGTTGGCCGCGCTCATGTCGTCGTAGAGCAGGCCCCAGGAGACGCCGTTGTTGAAGTCGCTTTTGGCATGCGAGTAGGAGACGTCGGAGCTGATGGTCCAGCCGCCGAGCATCCACTTCGCGTTCAAGCCGCCGGACAGCACGCTGTTCTTCAGCGAGTTGTCGTCGTTGGTGGTCTGCACGACGAAGTAGGGGTCGCCATTCTGCGACACGGTGCCGCCGGTGACCGCTCCGTTGGGCAGGATCACCGGATTGGTGAAGGTACCGTCGGAGAGCGTCTTGACGCGGAAGCCGCGGCCGCTGCTGCTGGTATCGAACTTGGAATAGAAACCATCGGCCTTCAGTTCGAAGCTGTCGGACGGACGCCACTGCAGCACGGCCATGTAGCCATTGCGGCGGAGCATGCCGCCGTTCTGCTGCAACTCGAAACCTTCGCTGGTGTACTCGTTGGTGCCGTCGCCGTTGACGTCCTTGCTGCCGTTGTAGGCCAGGCCGTTGAACTGGTCGGCCACGTGCGGCTGGTAGAGCGAGGCGAAGCCGGCGGCCAGGCCCAGCGTGTCGTGCAGGAACTTGCCCTGGAACGAGGCGCTGACGCGGTAGCCGCGGGCGTTGGCGCCTTCGGTCTCGTTGGCACGGTCGTTATAGCTGCCGCGCACGTTGAGCAGGCCGGAATACTGCTTGGCGTTGTCCAGCGGATTGGCGGTCTGCATCTCCACCGTGCCGGCGACGCCGCCTTCGATCAGCGAAGCCTTGGGCGACTTGTAGATCGCCGCCTGGCTGATCAGCTCCGACGGATACTGGTCGAACTGGGTCACGCGGCTGCCGCTGGTGGCGGCCTGCTCGCGGCCGTCCAGCGTCGTCTCGACGAAATCGCCGGAGAGGCCGCGGATGTTGATCGCGCTCGACTCCCCATCGATGCGCTCGGCCGCGACACCCGGCAGGCGGGTCAGCGCGTCGGAGATCGAAACGTCGGGCAGGCCGCCGATGTCGGCAGCCGTCACGACTTCCTTGATGGTGTCGGCATCGCGCTTGACGTCGATCGAGGTTTCCACGCTCTTGCGGAAGCCGGTGACGGTGACGCCGGTGAGTTCCGTGGCCTGGACCTTGGACTTCTTCTGTTTGGCCGTCTGCGTGCTGTTGTCGGCAGACTGGGTGGCCTGGTCGCCGGTGTCCTGCACGTTGGCCGCATGGGCGGCGGTGCCGGCGCACAGCGCGGATGCCAGCGCCAAGGCAAGCACATTGCGTTTGACTATCACCATTCTCTCCCCCGGACTTCGAGTCGTTCTGTAGTAGGCATCTGTACCGATGCGTGTCTTTCTGTGGACCGGTGCCTGCCTGGCGAACCGGCGCGACGGGCATGGTAGGTCGCCCCCCGTAGAGCGCACAGCTATATGCATACGTATTCATTGTTGTGCTCTGCATCGAAAACCGCGCCAGGCGTGGTGCGCGCGCGGACGCTGGCGGTGTGGCGACATTCGTTGAGCCGCAAAGGCCCGGCCCGCTTGCGAACGCCCTGGCGGGGGTTTTGCTGCGATGCGATGACCGACCGTCATGAATACGTATGCACATTCGGCGGTAGTCGCACAGGGAGCCGCTAAGCTGCCGGCCACGCTGCGTCGCGCGCCCTTGCGCGGCGTGGAAAAGGAACAGGGATCCGTAATGAGTGATGCACCCTGGTGGCGCGGCGCCGTCACCTACCAGATCTATCCGCGCAGCTTCCTAGATACCAACGGCGACGGCGTGGGCGATCTGCCGGGCATCATCGAAAAGCTCGACTATGTGGCCAGCCTTGGCGTCGATGCGATCTGGATCTCGCCGTTCTTCAAGTCGCCGATGGCCGACTACGGCTACGACATCGCCGACTACTGCGACGTCGATCCGATGTTCGGCACGCTGGAGGATTTCGATCGCCTGCTGGCCAAGGCGCACGGCTTAGGGCTCCGCGTGATGATCGACCAGGTGCTGAGCCACACCTCGGTCGACCACGCCTGGTTTCAGGAAAGCCGCGCCAGCCGCGACAACCCCAAGGCCGACTGGTACGTCTGGGCCGACGCGAACGACGACGGCACGCCGCCGAACAACTGGCTTTCGATCTTCGGCGGTGGCGCCTGGCAGTGGGAGCCGCGGCGCGGGCAGTATTTCCTGCACAACTTCCTGGCGTCACAGCCGGACCTCAATTTCCATAACCCGGACGTGCGCGCCGCCATCCTCGACTGCGTGCGCTTCTGGCTGGAGCGCGGTGTCGACGGCCTGCGCCTGGACGCGATCAACTTCTGCTTCCACGACGCGCAACTGCGCGACAACCCGCCCAAACCCAAGGATCAGCGCGTCGGTCGCGGCTTCAGCCCGGACAACCCGTACGCCTTCCAGTACCACTGGTACAACAACACGCAGCCGGAGAATCTCGCCTTCCTGGCCGAGTTGCGCGCGCTGCTCGATCGCTACCCAGGCACGGTGGCGCTTGGCGAGATCTCGTCCGAGGACTCGCTGGCGACGATGGCCGAGTACACCGAAGCCGGCCGCTTGCACATGGGCTACAGCTTCGAGCTGCTCACCGACGATTTCAGCGCCGCCCACATCCGCGGCACGGTGCAGCAGCTGGAAGCGCAGATGCGCGAAGGCTGGCCGTGCTGGGCGATCTCCAACCACGACGTCGAGCGCGTGCTCAGCCGCTGGGGCAGGGCACGGCCGACCGCGGCGCTCGCCAATCTCTTTACGGCACTGGTCTGTTCGTTGCGCGGGTCGGTGTGCATCTACCAGGGTGAGGAACTGGGCCTGACCGAAGCGCAGGTACCGTTCGAATCGTTGAAGGATCCCTACGGCATCGCCTTCTGGCCGCAGTTCAAGGGACGCGACGGCTGTCGCACGCCGATGCCCTGGAACGACGAGGCGCACGCCGGTTTCACCCACGGCGAGCCGTGGCTGCCGGTGCCGGAAGAGCATCGCGCGCTGGCCGTGGCGCAGCAGGAGGACGACCCGGCTTCCGCGCTGCACGGTTTCCGCCGTGTCCTGCGTTGGCGGCGACAACAGCCCGCGCTGCGCTGGGGCGACATCCGCTTCCTCGACACGCCCGAGCCCGTGCTTGCCTTCACCCGCCGCCATGGCAACGAAACCGTCCTGGTGGCGTTCAATCTGGGCGCAAGCCCGTCCGAAGCCGAGCTGGCGCTGGACGGCCACTGGCATGCCATCGACGGTCACGGGCTCCCGGAAGGCAGCTTCGCGGCGGGGCGGCTGCGGTTGCCCGCCCATGGCGTGGTGTTCGCGCGCCAGGTCTAAGCCCGCGACAACACGGCGGAATCACGCGACGGTGAGCGCGTGATGCGTAGTCTGGCGACTGTTCCTTCAAGCAGGAGCCGTCACATGCCCAATCCCAAGCCCACCGCCCAGCAGCGTCACGGCACCGGCGACCGCAACGATGCCGACGTCGCACGCCTGGATCACAAGCTCCAGGAAAAGCGCGATGCCAAGGAAACGCGTGACGCCAGGGAGGCGGATCGCGAAGCCAAGCGCGAGGAAGGTTTCGATCACCCGTAGGGGCCGTACCGCGATTACGAGGGCGCAGGTCCTGGGTGGCGGCGATCCGGTTCCGGATGGATCAGGCCGGTGCTCACCCGAAGGGCCTGGTGCCGTGTATCGGTCGCACCAACCGTGTCTACGAAGTCCTGAACCGCAAACGCGGTCTCGCCATCGAGATGATCCGCAAGCTGCACCGGCATCCCGGGGTTCCAGCCGAAAGCCTGATCGGGGCATGGCGGGGGCGCCGTACGCGCGTCAGATGCAACAAAAAAGCCGCCCTTGCGAGGCGGCTTTTTCGTCGAAACAAGTGGTGGAGTGGAGGAGGATCGAACTCCCGACCTTCGCATTGCGAACGCGAAATTTCAGCCGTCGCAGCCATTGATACAACTAGGCTCGATGCTAGTGTCCAGTCCGATTGGGACAATTTGGGGACACTGGCAGGGATGGCGAGCATCATCAAACGCGGCGACCGCTGGCAGGCCCGGATCCGCCGCAAGGGCTTCCCGATCCTCTCCGAGTCGTTCGCCCGGCGCTTCGACGCCGAGGCATGGGCGCGCAAGGTAGAGGGCGAGCTCGAACGCGGAATCTGGCGAGACAATCGCGAAGCGGAGTCCACGACACTGCGCGAGCTGCTCGATCGCTACGAGAGCGAGAAGACCGCCCAGAAGCGCGGGTGCGTGCAGGAGCTGTCTGTGCTGGCCGCTCTGAAAGACGAGCGGGTGGCTGCGCGCCCATTGGCTTCCATCCGCTCGCAGGATGTCGCCGCCCTTCGGGATGCCTGGCAGAAGCAGGGATATCGACCCGCCACGGTGCGTAGACGGCTCTCGGTGCTGTCCCATGCGTTCGAGGTTGCGCGCAAGGAATGGGGCATGGAAGGACTGATAAACCCAGTCCGATTGATCAGCCAGCCCACAGTCCGGAACGGCCGCGACAGGCGAGTGACAGGCGCCGAATTGGACGCCATCTGTGCCTCCTCCCGGTCTCCTGCGCTGGTCGCTTTGATCGGCCTTGCGGTTGAAACGGCGATGCGCCGGAGCGAGCTTGTGGATCTGCGTTGGGCGGACATCGACCTCGAAAGGCGTGTCGTTCGTTTGCAGCAGACGAAGAACGGAGACGCCCGTGATGTGCCCCTTACGTCCGCCGCCGTGGAGATATTCCGCGGCCTCGAAAGGCGGGAGGATGGGCGTGTTTTCGAGATGCGGGCGGACTCCGTAACCCAGGCTTTCGATCGTGCTTGCGGGAAGGCAGGTGTAGACGATCTGCGATTCCACGACCTCCGCCACGAGGCGACTTCACGGCTCGCCGAGAAGCTCCAATTGCACGAGTTGGCGAAGGTGACGGGGCACCGGGACATGCGCATGGTGGCGCGCTATTACCACCCTCGGGCGGAGGATTTGGCACGCAAGCTGGGGTGAGGTTTGTCGCGCACAGGCGGCCCCAAAGAGCGGTATTTTGTCGAGGCGGGAGGCTAACGTAATCAGGCGGTTACGAGACGCTCCCGTTGGAATCCCTTGCAGCGCAAGGATTCTAGGGCCGCTTGACGTCACCTTGAACAGGCTCACCCGCCCGGAACCGTTGCACCGCAACGGTTTGGGCATGGTATGACACACTTACTTTTATCTTGCCGTAACTGCCTTCTCATAGTTCGCCTGCAGGGCGACCCAGGAGCTGGCCGTACTTACGCCTGCCTTTTCGAGGCGCAATGCCAAGTCAGGGGTGATCGCCGCCTCGCCGTCGATGACTCGCGAAAGCGAGGCGCACGGCACCCCAAGCCGACGGGCGGCTTCGGAAACAGACAACTGCAATGGTTCGAGAACGTCATGCTTAATGACGCCGCCTGGATGAAGTGGGTTGTGCATGTTGGCATCCCTCAGTGGTGCGGCCGGCTGTCGGCTACTAAGCAGTGCGACCTGAACTGGTTGTTCGCGTCGTAGGATAGGATGTTCGATCAGAGTTAGCAGGATCCGGTTGCGTGCAGGGCAAGCAACTTCAACAGGGGGACAGGATGAAGTTGATCAAGTACCGAGTAACAAACTTCCGCTCTGTGAAGGACAGTGGCGATATTGAAGCGGGCGATGTTGCCGCGTTGATTGGTGTCAACGAGTCCGGGAAAACCAACTTGCTGCTTCCACTTTGGAAGCTAAATCCTGCACGCGAAGGCGAGATTCAACCGACCTCGGACTACCCAAAGACGATGTTCGCGGATGTGCGTGCTAGGCCAGGAGATTACCTATTCATCACTGCCGACTTTGATGCTAGCGCGCTAAGAGACAAGCTGGTGGCGCTCACGAATCTGGATGCGGCACAGCTCGAAGTCGTGCGTGTTGGCAGGTACTTCGATGGGGGATACGACATCTCGTTCCCGCAGTACGTGCCAAAGACGACCATCGCCGCCTCACAGATCAAGAACGAGCTGACCGTCTTGGCATCTTCCGTTGAGCAAACTGGCGCGCTCAAAAGCGAGGAATCCCTCAAAGCGGGGGTCGTTACCGGTGTTGGAGCCTTGATCGATTCCATCAGCCGAGATTGGGCTATGGATGACCTCGATGACGCTGTCGGGCGGCTGACGAAGTTGTTGCCGGACCAGCCGGCTAAGACGTCGACAATTGTTCCTCGAATTCAGCAAACGATCGACGTTTTCGCCGAATGGTTGTCCCAGGTCAGGGCACCGGCACCCGAAGATATCACCAAGGTTCGAGACCTTGTCTTAGAGGCGCTCCCGAAGTTTGTCTACTATTCCAACTATGGCAACTTGGACTCGGAGATCTACCTCCCGCATGTGGTTCAGAACCTTGAGAGAAAGGATCTGGGCGCCAAGGAAGCTGCGAAGGCTCGCACTCTCCGCGTGCTATTCAGCTTCGTTCGCCTGAAGCCCAAGGAGATCCTTGAGCTTGGCCGCGACTTCAAAGATCCGAGCAATCAAAATCGACAGCCCACTGCGGACGAGATCGCCAAGATCGCTGAGCGCAAGCGAGAGCGCTCCATTCTGCTGCAGTCTGCTGGTACCACCTTGACGAAGGAGTTCAAGTCTTGGTGGAAACAGGGCGATTACCGTTTCCGCTTTGAAGCAGATGGTGATCACTTCCGTATCTGGGTTTCGGACGATCGACGCCCCGAAGAAGTTGAACTTGAGAATCGGAGCACAGGGCTGCAATGGTTCCTGAGCTTCTACCTCGTATTCTTGGTCGAAAGCCAAGGTGACCACGAAAACGCCATTCTTTTGCTCGATGAACCCGGTCTTTCTCTTCATCCCTTGGCCCAACGGGATTTGTCGGCCTTCTTCGATGGCCTGACCAAGACCAACCAGATTGTTTATACGACGCACTCGCCCTTCCTCGTCGATCCTGACCGACTGGATAGAGTGCGGAAGGTGTACGTTGCTGAGGATGGCTCAACCGAGTCATCGCCGAACCTGCGGCAGTCGGGGGCGGATCCAGCGCAAGCTGGGGCGGCGTATGCCGTGTACTCGGCGCTCAATTTGAACGTCGCGGAAAGCCTGCTCCTGGGTTGCCTTCCGATTGTTGTGGAGGGAGCGTCCGATCAGCACTATCTGACGATGATGAAGGCACTTCTTATCGGTGCCGGCAAGATCGCCCCCCGTCGCGAGCTCGTGTTTCCACCTGCCGGCGGGACGAAAACGCTTAGGATCACCGCTGGGATCTTGACGGGGCGGGACGAGACTCTCCCCGTCGTCCTGTTAGATGGTGATCATATGGGCGCCAGGATGGCAGCAGAGCTGAGTAGCAGCCTTTACACGGGGGAAGAGAAGAAGGTCCTCTCCACAGACGAATTCGTTGGCTTCAAGGGCTCTGAGGTAGAGGATTTGGTTCCTCATCACCGTTTCGTGGAGGCTGTCGACCGCTTTTTCCGTGCGCCGGAGCAGCAGTTTTCTGAAGTGGCGGTAACGAGTGAGCCGATCGTGCCGCAAGTTGAGGCTTGGGCTAAGCGGGAAGGCATCGAACTCACGCTTGGTTGGAAGGTAGAAGTTGCCAAGCGCGTAAAGGCTGTCTTGCTCGCCAAAGGAGTTGGCGATGTCGATAGCGAGTTGGTTGAGCGATGGGTACAGCTCTTCGCCCGGTTCGAGCCAGGTTGACGATCCTCCCTGGGCAATTTCGGTCGCTGTGTCTCGCAGGTCAAACCGGCGGTTGGCGACGCGGCTGATTGCTATGTGTGGGAGAGTCGCGATTTTGCTCATGAGCAAAATCTGCTGGGCGGACGACGTCCCCCCGCTTTGAGTAGCGGGACGGTTTAGAGTCCGGGTTCACTGTAACTGCTTCGCATAGGCGGCAGGTGTCAGCCCGCCCAGCGCCTTCTTCGGTCGCTCCTCGTTGTACTCGCGTCGC